>JAEYVB010000081.1 GCA_023429345.1 Planctomycetota bacterium | reverse complement strand
TGCACCTCGTGGCCCAGGGAGTCGTAGTAGGAGACCGTTTCGGAGCCGATCAGGCCGCTGGAGCCGGTGACGAGGACACGCATCTGGAACTCCTGGCGATGGGCCGACACGCGGCCGGTAGGTGGGGGATGGGCGGCAAGGTCGGCCGCGGGGTCTGGCCCCCGGGGGCTGCTCGGGGCGGCAGGGGGGCGGGATAGTACACGGCGGGCCCCGGGGCCCGCTGATGCTCAGGATCGGCGATTACGGGGGCGGAGATTGGCGGTTTCGGCGCCGGAAAGCGGATCCGGGCCAATCCGAGGGCCCGGAAAGGCCGATATCTTTTGTCCCCCCCGATGCGAATTACCATCGTCAATCAGTTTTACCGGCCCGACATCGCCCCCACGGCGTACCTGGCCGCGACCCTCGCCGAGCACCGCGCCGGCCGCGGAGATGAGGTCACGGTCATCGCCGGGAAGGGGGCCTACGCCGCGAAGGGTGTGCACGGGGCGGGCGGGGGCGCGGACAACCCGCGGGTCTTGCGGGTGTGGACGCCGGGGCTGGGGAAATCCACCAATCTGAAGCGGGTGGTGGATTACGGGGCGTACTACTTCTTTGCGATGTGGAAGCTGCTGACGCTGCGGCGGCAGGACGTCATCGTGTCGCTCACCACGCCGCCGCTGATCGCCTGGGCCGCGACGCTGCACAAGCGGCTTCACCGCCGGACGAGGGTGATTCTGTGGAACATGGACTCCTACCCGGACGCGGCCGAGCGGACCGGGGTGATCCGGGCCGGGGGGTTCATCGCGTCGCGGATCCGGGGGCGGAACCGGGCCATCTTCAGGGGGATCGACCACATGGTCGCGCTGGACAGGGCGATGGCCGAGTTGCTGTGCTCGCAGTACGCGTCGGTGAACCCGGGCCTGCCGGTCACGATTATCCCCAACTTCGAGGAGGCCTCGTACTTCCCGCGGGAGGCGGCCTATCCGCCGGCCGCGCTGGACGGGGTGAACCTCGACGGCCGCTTCGTCGTCCTGTACATGGGGAACATGGGGTACGGGCACCAGTTCGACACGGTGCTCGACGCGGCGGAGCGGCTCCGCGATACGCCGGCACTGTTCCTGTTTGTCGGCGGCGGTCGGAACTGGAAGAGCGTGGCCGATGAGGCGGCGCGGCGGGGCCTGAGCAACGTGGTGATGCACGGGTACATCCCCAAGGAGCGGACGGGCGCGGTGATGGCCGCGGCCCACTGTGCGCTCGTGACGCTCCGGGACGATGCCCTGGGGGTGATGAGCCCGAGCAAGATCCACGCGAACCTCGCCCTGGGGCTGCCGCTGATCTATGTGGGCCCCCCGAAGAGCAATGTGGACGAGGCGATCACCCACTACGATTGCGGCGTGAGCCTTCGGCACGGGGAATCTGACGCGCTGGTGTCGTTCGTGCGGGGCATGATGGAGAGCCCGGGGCGCCACGCGGAACTGCGGGCGCAGGCGCGGCGGGCCTTCGAGAGCTCGTACTGCGACACGGCGGCGATGCCGCGGTTCGATCGCGTGATCGAGGCGGCGGTATCTGGGGCCGTGCCTGAGGCCGGGGGTGAGGGGGAGAGCGCCCCGGCCACGTCGTACGCGGGGGCGTCGTCATGAGCGGCGCCGCGGTGCCGACAGCCGAGGCCTCGATGCCCGGGGGCGGGGCGGCGCGGGCGGTGCGGTCCAACATCGAGGTCCTCATCATCGCGAAGGATGAGGAACGGAACATCGTCCACGCGATCCGGAGCGTATCGGCCTGGGCCGACCGGGTGTTTGTCGTGGATTCGGGCTCGAAGGACGGCACGGTGGCCCTCGCGGAATCGGCGGGGGCGACGGTCGTCTTCCGGCCGTGGATGGGCTACGCGAAGCAGAAGAACTGGGCGATCGATACGCTGCCGTGGCAATCGGAGTGGATCTTCATCCTGGACGCCGACGAGGTCATCCTGCCCGAACTCCGCGACGAGCTGACCGCGATCGCCGCGGGGCCCGCGGAGTCCGCGCCCGCCGCCGGGTACTACATCAACCGCTACTTCATCTTTCTCGGCCGGCGGATCCGGCACTGCGGGTATTACCCGAGCTGGAACCTGCGGTTTTTCCGGCGCGGGCGTGCGCGGTACGAGGAACGCGAGGTGCACGAGCACATGGTGGTGGACGGTCCGGTGGCCTACCTCAAGGGCCACATGGAGCACAACGACCGGCGCGGGCTCGAGGTCTACATGGCCAAGCACAACCACTACTCGACGCTCGAGGCCCGCGAGATCGTGCGGCAGATGACGGAGGGGAAAGACGGCAAGGGGACCGGCTTCGACGCGAAGCTCTTCGGCAATGCCCTCCAGCGGCGGCGCTGGATCAAGCACACGGTGTACCCCAGGCTGCCGGCGAAATGGCTCTTCCGCTTCCTGTACATGTACGTGCTGAAGCTGGGCGTGCTGGACGGCATGGCGGGGCTGCGGTTCTGCCTGTTCATCTCGGCGTACGAGCTGCTCATCGCGCTCAAGATCCAGGAGCTGCTCCAGGAGCGGCGGGGGGCGGGCGCATGACGGGCGGCAGCGCGACGAGCCCGACGGGCCCGGAAGAGAAGCCGTACCTGGCGGCGCCCGTCAGCGAGCGCTTCGAGGATCGGCACATCAGCCCCTACTCCACGCGGGAGAAGGTCGGGCGGATGCTCTGGGCCATGGTCCAGGCCACGCTTTTCCGGTGCTCGTTCCACACGTGGTACGGCTGGCGGCGGTTCCTCCTCCGCCGCTTCGGGGCCCGGCTGCACGACACCGCTGCGGTGCGTCGCACGGTCCGCGTCGAATGCCCATGGAACCTTGCCATGGGCCGCAACAGCTCGCTGGGCGACTTTGTCATCGCGTATTGCCTCGGCCCAGTGACGATCGGGGACCGGGTCTCGGTCAGCCAGTACTCGCACCTCTGCGCCGGCTCGCACGATTACACCAAGCCCAACATGCCGCTCCTCCGCCCGCCGATCACGATCGGCGACGATGTCTGGATCGCCGCGGACGCCTTCGTCGGCCCCGGTGTGGAGGTGGGCGCGGGGGCGGTGCTCGGGGCCCGCGCCGTGGCGATGAAGAGACTGAAGCCGTGGACGGTCTACCTGGGCAACCCGGCCCAGCCCGTGCGGCCGCGTACGCCCTTCGAGACCGGCGGTGCGGGCGCATGAGGATCGTGCACTACCTCATGAACGTGCGGCTGCGCGACGGGGGGGTGGTGCGTGCGGTGCTCGATCTCTGCTCGCTGCTGGCGGGGGCGGGGGAGGAAGTAACGCTTCTATGTTCGGTCGATACCGACCTGCCGCCGGCGTGGGTGGCAGGCGGGCCGGGCGTGCCGCGGGTGGTCCGCCTGGGGAGTTCGGTGGTGGGGGGGCTGCTGCCGCGCGCGGCGATGCGGCGGGCGCTCGGAATTGTGTCCGAGAGCGACATTGTGCACTTCCACGGGATGTGGGAGATCTCCAACTACCAGCTCGCAGGCGCGTGCCGGCGCGCCGGCAAGCCGTACATCTACAGCCCGCACGGGATGCTGGACGACTGGGCGATGACCATCCACGGGCCCAAGAAGCGTGTGGCGCTTCGGCTGGCCGGCCGGCGCGTGCTGGAGCAGGCGCGGTATGTCCACTTCGCCGCGGCCGGCGAGTTCGAGGATTCGCGGAAGCGGATCGGGAACGCGCGCGGGCGCGTGGTGCCGCTGGTGTTCGACTGGTCGCAGTACACGGCGCTCCCGGGGCCGGAACTGGCTCAGCGGACCTGGCCCGAGCTTGGCGGCGGTCTGCCGGTGGTTCTCTTCCTCAGCCGGCTGGTCGAGAACAAGGGGCCCGGGCTGGTGATCGACGCCGCCGGGCTGCTGCAATCAAAGGGCACGCCGCTGCGGCTGGTGATCGCGGGGGATGGGAAGCCGGGGTACGTCGCGGCGCTCCGGCGGCGGGCGGCGCAGGCGGGGGTCTCCAACGCGACCACCTTTACCGGGCACGTGAACGGCGCGGCCAAGGTGTCCCTGTACCAGGCGAGCAGCGTCTTCGTGCTCCCGACGATTCACGAGAACTTCGGCTTTGCCACGATCGAGGCGCTGGCGTGCGGGTGCCCCGCGGTGACGACTCCGGGGAACATGCTCAAGGATGAACTCTCCCGCAGCGGCGGGGCGACGGTGGTGCCCCGCACCGTCGGGGCGGTCGCGGCGGCCATCGAGGAGACCATCGGCTCCGCCGAGGGGGCCCGCGAGCGCGGCGAGCGGGGCCGGGCGTGGGTGGGCGACTACCTGCGGCCGTCCGCAGTGCTGGAAGAGTACCGGGCGCTGTACGCCTGATCGGTCAGACCTGCGGCTCGGCCTCGAGCATGGCGTAGTCGTCGCTCTCTTCGGGTTCGGGCTCCAGCTGCCACGCGCCGGGCGCTGTGAGCCGGAGCACGGTGGACGCCATCGCGGAGAAGAGCACCATCAGGACGATGAGGGGCGAGACGCGCCCGATGACATGGCCCTCGGCCACCGCGGAGGCAAAATACATCGCGTTGAAGCCAAGGATGAGATCGACGAGGGCCCGGTCGGTGCGGTCGAGGGCGCCCCTCCTCCGCCAAAGGCGCAGGCACTGCACGCCCGCCACGAGGGTCAGCAGCACGACCAGGAGAAGCATCCCGATGCCGTAGGCGGCGAACCCGTACAGGTAGCTGTTCTCGCTGACGGCCAGCTCCCTCAGGCCAACGCCCACCAGCGGGCTCTGCATGCCGATGCGCACCAGCTCGGCCCACGCCCCGGCGCGGGTGTTCTGGGTCGAGGTCAGGCGGGCGACGTCGACGTCGGAGCTGAGCCCACCGATCAGCTCGAACGCCGCGAGGGCGGCCAGGCCGATGATCGGCAGGAAGAGCGCGGCCCGCCCGGCCCGGGCGAACAGCACGGCGGCGATTCCGATCAGGGTCATCGCCATGCCCGTCCGCGAGCCGGTCCAGAGCAGCAGCGATGTGTTGCACGCGAGCAGGGCGATGTACACCACCTTCAACGAACGCCGCGTGTCGTTGAGGACTAGCCAGAGCACGACGACCGTCATCATCCCGACGATGAGGCCGGCGCTCTGGGGGTTCTGCGTGGGTCCGGCGAAGCGCCGTTCCACGGCGCCCGCCGCCACCAGGGCGTAGTCGGGATTGATCATGAACTGCACGAGCGTGACGCCGACAAACACCACGTTCGCGAGGGCGATGGCGCGGAGGGCTGTCAGAAAGTCCGTGCGGTCCCGCAGGACCATCCCGGCGAAGATGCCCATCGGCAGCATCGTCGCCAGGGTCAGGACGACCGTGGAGCCCGCCTGCGACGGTCCTTCATGGACGCCCAGCAGGAGCCCGGAATACAGGCCGATGGCCATCAGCACCAGCGTCTGCGGTGCGATGCCGTGCGTCGTCCGCCGCCCCAGCGCCACCAGCGCGGGCACCGCCAGCGATGCGGCGATCAGCGAATAGATCTCCGAGCGGTAGGTCTGGACGGGCAACAGCCACCCCGGCAAGGGTTGACGGTCGTAATCCAGCGCCACGCCGATGCTCGAAAAGAACAGGGCGAGCCCCAGGACCCACAGCCCGGACCGCGGCCGCCCGATCGATAGCACAAGGGCGCCAAGCCACATCAGGCCCAGCAGCCCCAAAAACACCATGGCTAGCGATTGCTGCATCCGGGGACCTTCCGTGCCCTGATCGGCCGGTTCGGGCCGGACCTTGGTAGTTTCAGGAGCATAAACGTTAGCCGACCGGAAAGGGTTCGGGTTGGAAGGGGGGCCGCAAAATACCGTCCGAATACCGAATAGGTCAGGTTGAACGGCCGGTTTATGGCGACCGTGCCCCGGCGAACCCGATGCGGCCGCGGGCGTCCTACCGGTGACCTCGGGCCGGCCCTCCGGACGAGGGCGTCGTCGGATAACCAACCCAGCCCGCGCAGACCGCAGCGCTCGCCCCGACCGCCAGGATCGCCCGTTGTGAACCGCCGCCCGCCGGCCGATTTCCACCCACGAGGGAGGTTTTCCGAATGACCCTGGTACGCACTCATCTCCGGACGCTTTGGTTGCTCGCCTCCGTGCTGGTCTGGGGCGCCGTGACCCCGAGCGGCCAGGCGCAGACCGCCGGTTCGGAGTTCCGGGTCTACTGGAACATCACCTCCCTCACGCGCCCGACCCTCCCGCAATCCATCGAACGCGGCGATGGGCGGATCCGCACGGATGTCGTGGTGCTCTATTCCCACCGGTTCGGCAACTATCCGACGGAGGGGCCCCACGTCGCGCTCCAGTCGCCCGGCTACATGCAGCAGCACAAGGCCAAGATCGCCCAGGATCTCGACTGGCACATCCCCAACCAGAACTTTGACGGCATCATCGTGGTCGACTACGAGTCGTGGTTCCCCAACTACGAGTTCAGCGCCGGGAACGTGCAGCAGAACTGGCGGGACCACATCGCCCAGACCAACCTCTCGGCGCTGGTGGGTCTCACGCCCCAGGAGCGGCACGCGTACTACAAGCAGACGTTCAACGAGGCCGCGCGGATGTTCCTTCAGACCACGTTCGAGGAGGGCAAGCGGCTCCGGCCCAACGCGAAGTGGACGCTGTACGGCTACCCCTTCGCGATCTACGGCGGGGCGCTGATGTCCCAGGGGATCGTCGGCTACGGGGACGGCACGGGGCCGGATTCGGTCCGCAACGACGAGACCCCCTGGATCTGGGAGACGCTGGATGTCATCTCCCCGGCGATCTACCCGTACTACCGGACGCTCCCCGACGGCCAGGTCGCGCACCTGCACGAGGGCAACAACTCGATCGCGGAGAACAACGCGTACACCCGCAGCACGATCAGGGAGGCCAAGCGGCTCGCCAACGGCAAGCCCGTGTACGCCTACGCGTGGATGCGGTACCTCGGTACGGCGATGTCTCACGCCAATACCCGCGCCAACGACCTGAACATCCGGGCCCAGTTCGTGGTTCCCCTCGAGGAGGAAATCGCGGGCGTGATCCTCTGGGACAACATCGAGACCGATGCGGACCGGGACGAGTTCGCCGGCTACTACACGCCGAACGTTCTGCCCGTGATCCGCGACGTCCTGGATCTGGGCCACCCGAGCCCGCCTCCGGCGCCGGACCCCGGCTCTCCGCCCCCGCCTCCCGGCCCACAGAGCCCGCCCCCCCCTCCGCCCCCCTCCGGGAGCGGCGGTTCGGGCGTCATCACCCATGGCCCCGGCTCTCCCGGCATCGGCGGCGGCGGCGGTGGAGCCGGGCACGTTCCGCCCCCGCCCGCTCCTGCACCTTCGGGCGGCGGTGGTACCGGCGGCGTGGTAGGCCACACCGGCGGCTCAGGCGGTGGGACGGGCGGCAGCACGGTGGAACTCGCCGGCAGTGGATCGGGCGGCGGTGGCTCCGGTGG
>JAEYVB010000072.1 GCA_023429345.1 Planctomycetota bacterium | reverse complement strand
GGTCGCGGACGGAGGGGCTGAAGGCGATGGTGCCGGCGTGGACGGCGCGGAGGGCGTCGACGATGGCGGAGGTCTCCTCGTTCTTGGAGATGTAGCCCCAGGCGCCGGCGGTGATGGCCCGGTCGATGAGGGGGGCGTGGAGGTGGCCCGAGAGCATGAGGATGCGGGCGTCCGGGTGGGAGGCGACGAGGCGCTCGGTGAGGTCGAAGGAGTCCTGGCCGGGGACGTCGACATCCAGCAGGATGATGGCGCTCGGGTGGGCGGCGAGCTTCTCCCAGAGGCCGTCCTCGGAGGGGAGCCAGCCGATGAAGGTGAAGTCCGGCACGCGGCGGAGGACCCGCATCAGGGACTCGCCGATCCACTCGTTGTCGTCGAGGCAGAGCACCGGACGCGGGGAGGGGGTTGGGGGGGCCGCGGACGGATCGACGCCGCTCTCGCCACCGAGGTTGTCCATGGGGGTTTCTTAAGCGGGGGGGGTTAAGCGGGGATTAAAGGGGATGTATTCATGAAGAAAAGTTTGGATCCGAGGTCTCTTCAGACTCGGTGCCATAGTCCGCGGGGCGGGATCCGCGCCCCGATCAGCAGTTTTCGAGGGGCTCATGCCCCAAAACCGCGGCACGGGGGCGATCTCAAACAGAGCGGCCGCTGCGGGGGGGTCAGTACCCCCCGCAACGGCCCCGGGCCGCGGCCGCGCGGGTGGCGGCGGACCCGTGATTCTCCCGGCCTTTGAACGCGGCCCGGGACCTTTCGGCCCCGGGCCGCTGTCCTCCACATCTCTCGTTTGGATCAGTCGGGGGTTTCGCCCAGATCGGCCGCCAGCGTGTCGGTGAGCAGCCGCAGGGACGCGTCATCGGCGACGTTGAGGGAGTTCTCCGGGAGGTCGAGGTGCTCATCCACATCGCCGAGCAGGGCCAGGTAGGCGGCCTTGAGGTCCTGCGTCGGGACGGAGGGGGCCCCGTGCAGGTTGTACTCGTCCCAGAGGGACTTGATCTGGTCGCTCATGGCCGGCGGCAACGCGTTGCAGTCGCCGCCCCACTCGCGGTACAGGCGGCAGATCATCTGGTGGAGGGTTTCGATCCAGTTTCCGTTGGGCATAGCGGGCCGATCACGGGGGTCTGCGACGGGATTGGCGGGGGGCTATCCGTGTCCGGTAGTATGTTCGCCCGGGGGTCCTTATCCGTGAGGAGAATCTGTGGATCCCGTGCCGAATATGCAGAAGCAGTCCGAGTTCGCCCCGGCCGCGGGGGAGAGCCCGCGGACCTTCGTGGCGCGGTTCGTGATGGCCAACGGGGAGCAGATCCGGGCGATCGCGCGGCGGAAGCTGGGGCGTCCCTCCCGGCGGGTGACGGACAGCGAGGATGTGCTGTCGTCGGTGCTGCGGCGACTGGACGAGATGGGGGCCCGGGGGACGCTGCGGCTGCGGTCGGAGCGGGAGCTGTGGGGGCTGATCGAGGCGATCGCCTGCAACGCGGCGGTGAGCAAGGTCCGGATGATCGAGCGGGCGCGGAATTTCCTCACGGAGGACGGGCGGTA
The DNA here is from genome assembly GCA_023429345.1 of Planctomycetota bacterium. Lineage (GTDB taxonomy): Bacteria > Planctomycetota > Phycisphaerae > Phycisphaerales > UBA1924 > JAEYVB01. The sequence goes on along the minus strand of JAEYVB010000072.1, from coordinate 1,132 downwards.
CGCGAATCAATTGCTCAGCCGGCTGAACGACTGCGAGGGCGACGACGAGGTGACGCTGCTGCTGCTGCGGATGACAGCCTCGCTGCGGAACCCGGAGGACCGGCAGATCCTGACCCTGATGCACCGAGGGGCGAACCACCGGGCGATCGGGTCGCTCCTGGGGACGAGCGAGCAGGCGAGCCGGCAGCGATGGAAACGGATCCGTGAAGAGCTGTGCGAACGTTTCGCCAAGGGGGTGCTGGATGCGTGACGACGGCGCAGCGCTCATCAGCGCGCTGGTGGACCAGGCGATCGCGGTGGACATGGTCCCCTGGTCGTGCCCCTGCGAGTTCGGTCCGGGCGGCCGGTACCGGCTGGAGGAACTGATCGGCGCGGGGGGCGGAGGCCTGGTGTACCGGGCGACGGACCAGCTGCTCTCCAGCGAGGGGTTCGCGGCGCGGGTGGCGGTGAAGATCCTCGGCGGGCACCTGCCCCGGAACGAGGCGCTGACGGCGCGGCGGATCGATCACCCCTCAGTGATGACCGTGATCGACCGGGGGACGACCGAGGACGGCGCCGCGTACATCGTCTCGGAGTACATCGACGGCGGGGACCTCTCGGATGTGGCCGTGCCGATGCGGCCGCGGGAGGCCGCCTCGCTGGTGGCGAAGCTGGCGGGTGCTGTGCAGGCGGCGCACTCGGCGGGCGTGGTGCACTGCGACCTGAAGCCTTCGAACGTGCTGATGACGCGGGAGGGGGAGCCGAAGCTGAGCGACTTCGGCCTGGCGCGGTGGGATACGGACATGGAGACGGGGGTGCGCGGCAACGCGGCCTTCATGCCGCCGGAGCAGTACGCGGGCTCTCCGGACTCGCTGACGCCGCCCGCGGACGTCTACGCGCTCGGGGGGCTTCTTTACTATCTCCTGACGGGGGTGCTGCCGCACGGCGAGTCGCCGCGGGATGTCGCCGAGTTCCATGCGGCGCGCCGGCGCATCGCCCGTCCGGGGATCGACGGGGACCTGGACCGGATCTGTCTCCGCGCGACCGACCCGGACCGCTCGCTCCGCTACTCGTCGGCGGCGCAGGTTCAGGAAGACCTGATGCGGTGGCTGCGGCGCGAACCGCTCGACTGGACGCGTCCGACGGCGGTGCA
>JAEYVB010000051.1 GCA_023429345.1 Planctomycetota bacterium | reverse complement strand
CCTCGATGGCGTCGTCGTCGTCGTCGTCGTCGAAGTTGTCCATGTTGGAGCCGATGAGGTAGCCGCCGCCAGCGCCGAGGGCGCCGCCGATGAGCGCCCCGATCAGGCGGTTGTCCTCGCCGCCGATGGCGGCCCCGGCGACCGCGCCGCCCACGCCGCCGATCACCGCGCCCTGCGTCTCGGGATCTCCGGGGAGGTCCTCGCACCCGCCCAGAGGAGCGACCGCGACACACCCCGCACCCAACACCAGCATCATGATCCGCCGTGACATAGTTCCCCCTTTCACTCCGTTGAAAGTGCGGGCAGCCCACCAACGGCGAGCACATCCGCCTCAACTGCTGAAAGGGAACGTATCGAGCTCACCACCCCGAGCGGGGATGAGCCGGAATTCCTGAGGCGCGCCTCATGAGCGGTGCTCACGTGCGCGGAGTTGATCGTTTAAATGGTCGACCCCGACCGCTCCCCTCCGGCGGTCGGGGTCTAAATCGCCGGGCGCCGCTCACACAGACGCCGGCGATCTCTTCTCCTCCGCCCCCGCCGCTGCGGGCAGCCGGCAAGGGCGCGGGAGCACCGGGCGAGCGGCACTCCACCCGTGGAGCCGCAAGCGCGGGGTGTCGAGTCGTGTCCTCTCTGGGGGAACCAGCAAGGCCTCGCCGAGGACCGGCACGCGTCAGACGCCGCGGCCGTCAACACATGTCCCGGCACTGGGCGATTCGCGGATTCACCCGGTGCGGTTGCATTCGGCGCGCGGGGCACGGCGGGGTGCTGGGGGGAAGGCCCTGTAACCTTTGGTGTTGTTCTCAGACCAGGGTGCTGCCGCGGGGTCTGCGGGCCGGTTCAGCGCATCTTGAGGCTGGCCAGCGCGGCCACGACGAGGAGGATGGAGACGATCCAGGCGCGGGCGACGACCTGCTGCTCGGTCCAGCCGCCGAGGTGCAGGTGGTGATGGAAGGGGGCGCAGCGGAAGATCCGCTTGCCCTTGGTCGCCTTGAAGTAACCGACCTGGAGGATGACCGAGCCGATCTCGACCAGGAAGATCGAGCACATCAGGAGGACGACGATCTCCTGGCGGACGGCGACGGCAATCCAGCCGATGAGCCCGCCGAGGCAGAGGCTCCCGGTGTCGCCCATGAACACCTGGGCGGGGGAGCAGTTCCACCAGAGGAAGCCCAGGCACGCGCCGGCCATGGCGCCGGCGACGACGCCGAGCTCGTCGGCGCCGGCGATGTGGGGCACGTAGAGGTACTGGGCGGCGGCCATGGTGCCGCCGACGAGGGTGAGGACGCAGAGGCCCAAGGAGACGGCGGTGGAGAGGCCGGCGGCGAGGCCGTCCATGCCGTCGGTGATGTTCACGGCGTTACTCATGCCGGCGACCATCATGACGGCGAGGAAGATGAAGGCGGCCTTGGGGAGGAAGATGAGGGAGGGGTTGAGGGTGGCGCCGCGGTCGATGTAGGACTTCTGGAAGGGGACGTTCAGGACGTGGGCGAGGTCCTGGGGCGCGGAGGTGTCGCCGTGCTTCCAGGCGAAGATGCCGACGAGCAGGCCGAGGCCGAGCTGGAAGACAAGTTTCTCCCAGGCGTAGAGGCCCTGGCGGCTGCCGGTGCCGCGGCGGACGCTGGTGAGCTTGAGGAAGTCGTCGAAACCGCCGAGGACGGCGAGCCAGACCAGGACGATGATGGACATGTAGACGTAGAAGTTGCTGAGGTTGGCCATGAGCATGACGGCGCCGAGGATCGCGCCGGCGATGAGCACGCCGCCCATGGTGGGCGTGTTGGCCTTGCTCCTGGAGGTGGTGCGGAGGGCCTCGGCGTCGGTCAGGCCGGAGTCGCCGATCTTCATCCGGGTGAGGTAGTTGATGGTGCGGCGGCCGAGGAGGATGACGATGGCGAAGGCGATGCCGGCGGCGGCCAGGGCCCGGAACTCGACCTGGTACAGCACCTGGAACGCCCACAGCAGGTCGCGGGAGGCGAGCCACTCGTTCAGGCTGTAGATGAGGTAATAGAGCATCCGTGCCGGGGCGAACCCGAGAGCCTCCGCTTACGCCGCGCCCGCCACGCGCTTGGGTCCTCTGGCGGGGGCGGCGCGCAGCGCCGCGACCAGCCGTTCCAGACGCATCCGCCGCGATCCCTTGACCAGCACCAGGTCGCCGGGGCGGAGCATCGCCGCGAGGCCGGCCGCGGCGCGGTCGTCGAGCTCGTCCATCCGCACGAGCATGCCCGCGGCGGCGTGCCGGCGGAGGCGCTCGGCAGCGCCCTGCATCAGGGGGCCGACGAGGACCACCAGATCGAGCTCGGGCATGGCGGCGAGGGCGTCGACGATCTCGGCGTGCATCGCGGGGGCGGCCTCGCCGAGTTCGAGCATGTCGCCGAGGACGACGACCCGCCGGCCGGTCCCCGTGCCCGAGGCGAGTTCGCCGAAGGTGGCCAGGGCGGCCCGCATGGAGTCCGGGTTGGCGTTGTAGGCGTCGTTGAGCAGGCGCACGCCGCCGGCCTCGACGCGCTCGAGCCGCATCTCCGCACCCCGGACGGCGAGGAGCCCGGCGGCGATCTCGTCGTCCTTCAGGCCCAGGCGCCGGCCCACGGCCACCGCGGCGGCGGCGTTGACGGCGTTGTGGCGGCCCAGGAGCGGGAGGCGGAACTTCGAACGGTCGTTGAGCGTGAAGTCGAGGCCCTCGAAGCTCTGCTCGACGGCGACGACGCGGACGAGGGCGCCCTCGCCCTCGCCGAACCCGACGATCGCCTTGGGCTTCTCCGCGAGGCCCCGCACGACATCCATCAGCTCCGGCGCATCGGCGTTGACGATTCCCGCGCCCCCCGGCTCGACGTACTCCAGGACGCTGGCCTCTTCGCGGGCGACGCCGCGGAGGGAGCCGAGCTTCTCCAGGTGCTCGCGCCCGATGCTGGTGATCACGGCGATATCGGGGTACACCACCTCGGCGAGCTGGGCGATCTCTCCGGGGGCGTTGGTGCCGACCTCGCAGATGAGGTACTGGTCGGACTCCTTGGCCGAGAGGATCGTCAGCGGGACGCCCACGGCGTTGTTGAAGCTCTTGATGCTGGCCGTGCCGCGCATCCGCCGCGAGAGCACCGCGTCGATCAGCCGCACCGTCGTCGTCTTGCCGTTGGAGCCGCAGACCGCGATGACCCGCGTCGATTTCAGCGTGCGCCGGTACGCCGCGGCCAGCGCCAGGAGGGCCCGGCCGGTGTCCGCGACCTTGAGGACGGCCATCCCCGGGGGGAGCGGCGAGCGGCACTTGCCGGGATCGTCGATGATCGCCAGCGGCGAGCCCCTGGCGGCGGCCTCGGCGAGCATCGCGTGCCCGTCGAAGCGTTCGCCGGCGAGGGCGAGGAAGGCCTGCCCCGGGCCGAGCGTGCGCGTGTCGGTCGAAAGGCCCGCGAGCGGGATGGCCTCGGCGGGCCTGGCGGCCCAGGTGCCGCCCATCACGGCCCGGAGATTGTCGGAGGTCCAGAAGTTCATGCGGTTGCGATTCGGAAGATGCGGTGACGCCGGTCGGCGAGCGCCGCGCGGGCGACTTCGCGGTCGTCGAAGTGCTGGGTGATGGTGCCGCCGCGGCCGTCGGGGAGGATCTGGTAGGCCTCGTGGCCCTTGCCGGCGATGAGCACGAGGTCGCCCGGGCGGGCCAGCTCGACCGCGCGGGAGATCGCGCGGCGGCGGTCGGCATCGACGTGCATCCGGTCGCGCGCGGACTCGGGGATCCCGGACAGGATCTCGTCGATGATGCCGCTGGGCCGCTCGGTCCGCGGGTTATCGCTGGTGACGACGATGAGGTCGGCGAGCTCGGCGGCCGCAGCGCCCATGCGCGGGCGCTTGCTCCGGTCGCGGTCCCCGCCGCACCCGAAGACGACGATCAGGCGGCCCGGCTCGGCGCGGCCTTTCACAAGCGGGCGGAGCGCGGCCATGACTTTCCGCAGGGCGTCGTCGGTGTGGGCGTAATCGACGAGCACGGCGAACTCGTCCTTGGCGGTGGTCACCGGCTCCAGCCGCCCGGGCGGGGCGCTGGCGGTGCGGATGACCCGCTCCAGGGCGGCGGCCGACACACCGGCGGCGTGGGCAGCGCAGAGGGCCTGGAGGGCGTTCATGACGTTGTGCCGCCCGACCAGTCGGATGGTGGTCTCGAACTCGCCCCAGGGCCCCGCGAAGCGCACCCGCGAGCCCGACATGGAGACCGACTTGATCGTCGCGCTCGCCGCGCCCTCGTTCCCTGCGCTTGCGGCTCCCGCCGCCTCCGCGTCGCAGACCCTGCACCGCACAACCCTCGCCGGGCAATCGCGGATCATCCGCTCGGCCGCGGCATCTTCGGCGTTGATGATCGCCCACCCTTCCCGCGGGAGCGCGCTGAAGAGCCGGGCCTTGGCGGCGGCGTAGTTCTCCATCGTGCCGTGGTAATCGAGGTGGTCGCCGGTGAGGTTGGTGAAGACCCCGATATCGAAGCGGAGGGCCGCGGCCCGGGACTGATCGAGGGCGTGGCTGGAGACTTCCATCACCGCGGCCTTGCACCCGGACTCGACCATGACGCCGAAGGTGCGGCTCAGCTCGGTCGCGGGGGGCGTGGTCAGGTTGGCGGGGCCGACCGAGGCGCCGTCGTCGATCATGACCGTCCCGATGAGGCCGCAGCGG
>JAEYVB010000043.1 GCA_023429345.1 Planctomycetota bacterium | reverse complement strand
CATCCGGACAAACGAGGCCGAAATCGGCCACCGCCTGAAGCTCCAGACCACCGACGAGCGCACCAGCCACGCCCGGTACGAGATCGTCCGGACCATGCGGGCGGGCATCTGCGTCCTGGGGCCCATGCTGGCCAAGCGGGGCGAGGCCAAGGTCTCCATGCCGGGCGGCTGCTCGATCGGCGATCGGCCGGTGGACCTCCACCTGCGGGGGCTCCGGAGCCTGGGGGCCGAGATCTCCCTGCACGGCGGCGACATCACCGCGAAGGCCCCGGGCGGGCGGCTGAAGGGGGCCCGGGTTTTCCTCGGCGGGCCCTTCGGCTCGACGGTCCTGGGGACGGCCAACGTCATGTCGGCGGCGACGCTGGCCGAGGGCACCACCATCATCGAGTGCGCCGCCTGCGAGCCGGAGATCGTGGACCTGGCGATCATGCTCAACGCGATGGGGGCCCGCGTGGAGGGGGCTGGTTCCCCCCGGATCACGGTCCATGGCGTCCGCGAGCTGCACGGCGTCGACCACCGCATCATCCCCGACCGCATCGAGGCGGGCACCTTCATGTGCGCCGCGGCCGCGACCAACGGCAACCTGATCCTTGAGAACTGCCCGATGGACGCCCTGATGGCGTTCACCGACCGGCTGGAGGCCGTGGGCGTTCACCTTGTCTGCGTGGGCGAGGACGGGCGCACGCCGGAAGAGCCGGCCGATCCCATGCGGGCGACGGTGCGCGTTACCTGCGACCGCGTGCTGCGGCCGGTAGAGGCGACGACACAGCCGCACCCGGGCTTCCCGACGGACCTGCAGGCGCAGCTCATGGCCGTCCTGTGCCTGACCGAGGGCAACTCGGTGATCACGGAGAAAATTTTCCCGGAGCGGTTCCTGCACGTGGCGGAGCTCTCGCGGATGGGCGCGAGGCTCTTCCGCCAGGGGCCGACGGTGATCGTCTCGGGCGTGCGGCGGCTGGTGGGGGCGCCGGTCATGGCGAGCGACCTGCGGGCCTCGGCCGGGCTGGTGCTCGCCGGCATGTCGGCCGACGGCATCACGTGCGTCAACCGCGTCTACCACCTCGACCGCGGCTACGAGAAGATGGAGCAGCGGCTGAACGCCCTTGGCGCGAAGATCACGCGGGTGGACGAGCGGGAACTCTCCGAGGAGCAGCGCGGCGCGGCGTGAGTTCGCCGCGGTCCGCTGCCCGGATCATATTTGCGGTCTGATCCGCTTCCGCCCGAGGAGCAGGCCTCCGAGGTCGCAGGCATGTAGGCCGGCGCGCCCGAACTCGGCGCGCAGGTCGTCGTTGCGCTGCTCCGGCGGGTACAGCAGGATCGCATATCCACCGGCTCGGAGGCGGGCCAGCGCTTCCGCCAAACCGGGCTGCTCCGCGCTTGCATCCCCCACCTGCCAGATCAAGGCGTCGAGCGCGGGACCTTCGCCGAGCGAGGCCAGCATGCTCTCGACCGCTTCATGACGCACCGGATCGGCTCCGCCCGGGGGCAGCGTGCGTGGGTCGATCCAGCCGATGCTCCCGAGATTGGCGCTCGGCGGGCCTCCATCCGTGGCGGCGGCAAGGATCGACATGCCGGCTTCGCCCGGGCGTGCCGATGCGGCAACGGCCGCGGCGGCCGCCCTTGCGGGGCCCAGGATCGGGCCCGACCTTGGGCCGACCACGGCCACGCTCCGCGGTCTCGCGTTCACAAGGAGGCTATAGAGCAGAAAACCGGCGGCCGGAGCCGGAAGTGCACCGCCGGGGCGTCCTGCCGGCGGGCCCTTCAGCCGCAGCACGGAGAAGCCGAAGTTGCAGGGCATCGTGTAGAGGTCGCAGCATTCGAAGCGGTCGCCCAGCAGCTCCCGGCGGCGGTCCAGCAGCCGGCGCGGGCCATCGCAGCCGCACCGCTCCGGGAAGACGTCGTGCAGGATCACCACGGAACCGGGGGCGAGGGACGGCTCGATCGCGCGCAGATCCCTGAGCACGCCCTCGAACGAGTGGTCGCCATCCACGTACGCGAGGTCGATGACGCGGCCGGCATTCGCATGGTCCTTGAGACGCCCCTTCTGCCGGAGTCTCTCGATGACCGAAGCGCCGTCGCCGGCGTGCACGCTCACGCACCGGCCGACCCCCGCGGCGTACAGGTCGAGCTCCATGCGGAGCCAGCGTCCGCGCGCTCGTACCGTCTCGATAGCTCGTCGGGGCCCCGGCGGGCCGAAAAGGTCAATGCAGTGCATGCGCCGCGCTTCGCCATCGGGCGTGTGGCCGAGCATCGCCAGGCCGGCGGCGAGCCAGATCGCGCTCACGCCCCGAAGGCTGCCGATTTCCACGACGGTCCGCGGCCGCGAGACGAGCAGCAGCGATTGCAGGAGCAATCCCGCCTCGGGGCCAGCGATGGCGGGCAGATCCCCGGCCGCGTGTACATGCGGGCCAGGCGCCCGGACCAGCGGGAGCGGCTCCTCAAGTGAGCGAGGAAGGGCCAGTGCGTCAGCCCGTCGTCGCAGTGCGATTCCGGAAAGAACTCGGTGCAGGCTTCTGAAGTCACTCCGGCGCTCATGCGCCGGAGTGTACCGGAG
>JAEYVB010000018.1 GCA_023429345.1 Planctomycetota bacterium | reverse complement strand
CCAAGTTCGCAGACAACTGCGATTTAATCATCGGGGCCCTCGACAACCTCACCGGCTCAAGCGACCTGATCAGCGTACGAGCCCGCGGCAAGTTCGCCCGGCCCTTCGACCGCGTCGACGCGATGCGCAAGGAGGCCGAGCAGAAGTACCTCGCCAAGAAGCAGGAGCTCGACGACCGCGCCGCGGCCGCCGCGCGCCAGCTGGACGAGCTCCTCCGGACCAGCAGCCCCCAGGGCGGCGAGCTCCTCCTGACCGCCGAACAGAAGGCCAAGATCGAGGAACTGCAGAAGACCCGCCTGGACATCCGCAAGGAGCAGCGCGAAGTTAACCACCAGCTCCGCAAGGATGTCCAGGACCTCGGCACACGGCTCAAGGTCATCAATATCGCCGCCGTGCCGGTCGCCGTCGGGATTCTCGCCACCGGCCTGAGCTTCTACAGAGGCGCCCGCCGCCGCGCCGACCGTCGGGCATCGTCGCAGGGCTGAGGCAGCAACGAAGAGGGTGATACAGCGATGAAGGGCAAGAGCTTCGCAGTGTTGGCCGCGGCCGCGGCGATCGTCGTCGCCGGTGTGGTGTACATCGAGGGCCGCCAGGACGCCCCCGGCGAGGTCCAGGGCGCGGGCGAGGCATTCCTCCCCGCGGTCCAGGATCGTGGCAACGACATCGCTTCGGTCTCGGTGCTCCGCAACGGTCAAACGATCACCGTCCGCAAGGGCGGGACCGGCTGGGAGATCGCCGAGCGCGGCGGCTACCCCGCGAAGACCGAGCAGGTCCGGAACCTGATCGTCGCGCTGGCGCAGCTCAGGGCTTCCGAGCCGATGACCGCCAAGAGCGAGAACTACGCCAAGCTCGGCGTGCAGGACCCGTCGGGCGAGCCCGGCGAACCGGGCGCCATGGGCCCCGCCCTTGTGACGCTGAAGGACTCCAAGGACCAGACGGTCGCCTCCGTCATCGTCGGGAACCCGAAGTGGGGGAGCAACCCGGGCGTCTACGTCCGGCGCACCGGCGAGTCGCAGTCGTGGCTCGCCGAGGGCCGCGTCGAGATCCCCTCGGGCCTCACTTCGTGGACCGAGCCCCGCATTCTCGAGATCGTCCGCGAGCGCACCAGGAGCGCCTCCGTGCACCACCCGGATGGCGAGGTCGTCACCGTCTCCCGCGCCACCCCCGACGCCGCGAACTTCACCGTCGAGAACATCCCGCCCGGGAAGGCCCTCAAGAGCGCCTCCTCCGGCGATGCGCTGGGCGCGGTCCTCGCGACGGTGACGTTCGAAGATGTCGCGCCGCTGGACACGATCGACTTCACCGGCGAGGGCGGTGTGCCCGGCCCGGTCTGCCAGTTCGAGACCTTTGACGGCCTCTCCATTACCGTCCAGACCGTCGACAGGGACGGAAAGACCTGGGCCCAGTTCGCGGTCGCCCACGACGCCGCCGCCGCGCTCCCCACGCCCCCGGAGGGCACGAGCATCAAGTCGGCGGAGGATGCCGCCAGGGAGGCGCAGGAGCTGTCCGCCCGGCTTGCGCCCTGGGCCTTCCAGCTCCCCTCGTACAAGGCCGTGTCGATGAAGACCCGCATGGCCGAACTGCTGAGCGATACGCCCCCCGCCCAGCCCGCCAGCCTGGAGGGTGCCCCGATGATCGACCCCGGGCAGCTCGTGCAACCCCCGCCGCTGCCGCAGCCTGCGCCCGAGCCCCCGCCGGCGCCCGCGCCGGGATCCTGAGCCGGGTTCTCGCGCCGCCAACGTGGAAACCGCGTCCTCCGGTGCTCAAAAGTGCGCGGCCGATCGCTTGCGCATTCGTCGCCTCAGGCGGCCCCCTCTACACTTCGGCCCCCCGCGGAGCCTCGCGCCCGCGGAGGGATGACTCGAGCCCACGCTCGCCTCACCGACCGCACCCAACCGGCCGCGGCCATGGACGCCCGGCCTTAATCGAAAGGTATCCCCGCGATGGCTCAACGCAGCGCCAAGAGGACCGGCGGCCAGGCAAAGACGGCCCGCCGGCACGCCGCCGCCCCGCCCGCCACCAAGCCCCGCAAGGGCGCCAAGAAGGTCGTCCGCAAGCCGGCGACGGTGGCCAGCCGCGTGAAGCCGGGACGGATGGTGTACTACTTCGGCGCCACGCGCACCGAGGGCGGCCCGGAGATGAAGCTCCTGCTGGGCGGCAAGGGCGCCAACCTCGCGGACATGACCAGCATCGGCCTGCCCGTCCCCCCCGGCTTCACCATCACCACCGACACCTGCGCGAACTACTACCGCAACGGCCAGCGCCTCCCCACGGGCCTCATGAACGAGGTCCACAAGAACATCTCCATGCTGGAGAAGGAGCTCGGCAAGAAGTTCGGCAGCAACGAGAACCCGCTGCTGGTCTCGGTGCGCTCGGGCGCGGCCGTCTCCATGCCCGGCATGATGGACACCATCCTGAACCTGGGGCTCACCGACGCCGCAGTCGAGGGCCTCGCCGTCGCCACCGGCAACCGGCGCTTCGCCTTCGACGCCTACCGCCGCCTCATCAACATGTTCGGCGATGTCGTCATGGGCGTGGACCACGAGCACTTCGAGCACGCCTTCCATGACATCAAGAACCGCTACGGCGTCACCGAGGACACCGCCGTCCCCGAGCAGGGGATGGTCGAGGTCTGCGAGGCCTACAAGGAGGTCTACCGCCGCCAGGTGGGCGATGTCTTCCCGCAGAACCCGTTCAAGCAGCTCGAGCTCGCCATCGAGGCCGTCTTCAAGAGCTGGAACGCCGACCGCGCCATCTCCTACCGCCGCATCGCCAACATCTCCGGCCTCAACGGCACCGCGGTGAACATGCAGTCGATGGTCTACGGCAACATGGGCGACGACTCCGGCACCGGCGTCGCCTTCACCCGCAACCCCTCGACCGGCGAGAACAGGTTCTACGGCGAGTTCCTCATCAACGCCCAGGGCGAGGATGTCGTCGCCGGCATCCGCACGCCCAGGACCACCGACGAGA
>JAEYVB010000443.1 GCA_023429345.1 Planctomycetota bacterium | reverse complement strand
GAGTAGGCCTGCCCCGGCTCGAGGATCGGCTGCTGGCCGATCACGCCCTCCCCCTCCACATCCGTCCGCTCGCCATCCCCATCGATGATGATCCAGCGGCGGTAGAGCAACTGGACCCGCATCGGCGACTCGTTGGAGATCCTGATCCGGTACCCGAAGACGTACCGGCCGGCCTCGACATCCGAATGTTCCGGGAGGAAGCCGGGCGATACGGCGACCCTCACCCCTTCGGTGATGGTCACAGACCCCGAATGCTGCTTATCGCTCATGGTGTGCCTCGCGGAGATCAGCGTACGCGCCCGGATTCCGCTGCATCAACCCCCACCGGTTCACGCCGAAATCCGCCCCGCGGGGCTTATTTTCGCCGCCCCACAACCACCCTGGGCAGCCCCTCGATGTCCTTGAGCACCCGGACATCCTCGATCTCGGGGATCGACCCCAGTACCCCGGCCGCGGCCTCGGCGGTGGAGGCAGCCACTTCAACGAGTAGGAGACCGTGCGGGCGCAGCATCGCGGGCCCCTCTTCGAGCAGCGGCCGCACGAAACGCAGCCCATCCGCGCCGCCCCGGAGCGCCGCGGTCGGCTCGTAGTTCTTCACGTTGGGTTCGACCGCCTCCCATTCGTGGTCGGGGATGTAGGGGGGGTTGCTCACCAGGTAATGCAGGGTCCCTTGAGCCCGCGCGGCCGGGTGATCCCGGAGCGGCGCCAGCAGGTCCCCCTGAAGGAAATCGACGCGCTCGGCGAGCCCGAGCGACGCGGCGTTCTCCCTTGCCACATCCAGCGCATCGCCCGAAAGGTCGGACGCGACCGCCCTGGCCCCCGGCAGGTTCTTGAGAAGCGCGAGAGCGATGCATCCGCTCCCGGTGCATACATCGGCGATGACGACCCCCTCGCCTGTCTTGCCGCCGAAGCCGGGCTCCACCCGCGCGTGCTGCAGCACGTGCTCGACGATGGTCTCCGTCGCCGGCCTCGGGATCAGCACCCGCTTGTCAAGCTTGAAGGTCATCCCGAAGAAGCGCCAGTGCCCGACGAGGTACTGGATGGGCTCATCCTTGAGGGCCCGCCCGACGAGCTCGCGCAGCCGGTTCCGCTCCTCGTCGCTGGCGGGCCGGTCGGGATCGGTGTACAGCTTCATCTCCTCGCACCCGATGACATGCGCGAGGAGGATCCGCGCCTGGAGCTGAGGGGTATCGAGGCCCTTCTTCTTGAAGGCCTCGGTCATCCACAGCAGGAGTCTGCGCGTGGTCCACGTTTCGCTTAGGGCGGGGGGCACTCGTCGCAAGTTTAGTCGATCGGCGGGCGCGCAAGATCCAGCCCCGCGATCGCCTCGGCCACATCCGCGCAGCATCGGCCGCCCAGCCGCTCCAGATCCGCCCGAGGGGTCTCGCCGGTCAGCACCCCGCAGAAACGCACGCCCGCCCGGGCCGCGGCCTCGGCATCGACCGCGTGGTCGCCCAGGTACACCACCCGTCCGGGGGATGTCTTCAGCTCGGCCACAGCGCGGAGGATCCCCGCCGGATCGGGCTTGGGCGCCGGGACATCCTCGATCCCCAGGACTATGTCGAACAGTCCGGAGTTCCCCGTGGCCCCGAGGACGCCGGTGATCCGCCGCCGGGCCTTGGTCGACACAATCCCGGTCCGCACGCCGGCTTCCCGCGCTGCCGCAACCGCGAGGATCGCATCCGGGTACAGCACCGTGAGGCTCTCCATTACCTCATCCGCCCGGGCCATGAACTCGTCAAAGAACGACCCGGCCCGCCCTCGCTCGCCCGTGAGCCGGGCGTACATCTCCGGGAGCGGCAGCCCGATGCACCCCCGGATCGCCCCCTCGTCCGACGGCTCGTGCCCGAGCCGGGCGAGGGCGAACTGGGCGCATTCCACGATGCCGGCCGACGAATCAGCGATCGTGAAATCGAAATCAAAGAGGATCGCGTCCAGGCCGGAGGGCACGGCGGGGTTCCAGGGCGGGGTTGGAGGTTAGCCCCGGCGCGCAATGAGCGACGTCTCCCGACGCGTCGGCCCGCCCGCTACACTCGCCGCATGGGCAGGACACGCATCAAGATCTGCGGGATCCGGGACGCTGAGACCGCCGCCGCCTGCGTGGATGCGGGGGCCGACTCCATCGGCTTTGTCTTCGTGCCCAGCTCCGCCCGCTACATCGCCCCGGACGAGGCGTGGCCCATTGTTTCCGCCCTCCCGCCGATGGTCACCAGCGTCGGCGTCTTCGTGAACGCCAGCGTGGACACCTTCTGCGACATCGAGGAGGTCTGCCCCACCAACTACGCCCAGCTCGCCGGCGCTGAACCCGAACGGGTCGTCCGCGAGTGCGGCCGGGCGTGGTCAAGACCGTCCGGTACGACGCCGCGAGCATCCGCCAGGACCTGGAACGCTGGAACGCCGTCGAGGAGATCGACGCCATACTCGTCGATGCGCCCGCGGAGTTCGACTGGGCGAGCCTTGTCCCCGCCCTGGACGGCATCGAGAAGCCCATCATCGCCGCGGGGTCGCTCACCGCAGCCAGCGTCGGCGATGCCATCCGCGCCATCCGACCTTACGCGGTC
>JAEYVB010000441.1 GCA_023429345.1 Planctomycetota bacterium | reverse complement strand
GCGGTATAAAGAGGTCTGAAGGGAGTCGCCATGCTCGCCCAGATACTCCTGATCCTCCTCAGCGCCATGGTCCTCGGGACCGCGCTCATCGTCCTCGGCCTGCGCGGCAAGCGGCTGAACAGGCACCCGATCTGCCGTGACTGCTCGTTCGACCTCGTGGCGGTCCCGGAGGGGACGGTCACCTGCCCGGAGTGCGGGGCGGGGCTGAAGCGGGAGAAGGCGGTCCGCATCGGCGCCCGCCGGAAGCGGCCCCTCTTCCTGGGGATGGGGGCGCTGCTCGTCCTGCTCCCCCTGGCCCCGATCGGGACGGCCGGCTACGGGCTGCTCACGGGTCAGGACCTCAACAAGTGGAAGCCGGTGGGTTTCCTGCTGTGGGAAGCGCGGCTGGCCGGCAGCACCGGCGCTGCCCCGATCGCCACCGAGCTCCTGAACCGGTACACGGCGGGCAAGCTCTCCAAGGACCAGGCGGCGAAGCTGGTGCAGACGGCGCTCGATGTGCAGGGGGACCACTCGGGCCCGTGGACGACGGAGTGGGCGGACATCATCGAGGCCGCGGACTCGAACAAGGAACTGAGCCGCGACGACCATGCCCGTTTCCGCAAGCAGGCGCCGGTCGTCGAGTGGAAGGCCCGGGCGCGGCTCGCCGCGGGGGGGCCGCTGCCGGTCATCGTGAAGCTCAAGGAGTCGCGCGTAGGCGGCGCCTCGGGGATGATCAGCATGGTCTCGCTGAAGGGGGCCGCCATCGGCGCCACCAAGCTCTCCCGCGCCAAGCCGCGGACCGGCACGCCCTGGAACTACTACCAGGGCGCCCAGCTCGGGTACTTCTACCTCTTCGGCAAGGGGAGCCGCTGGGGCTGGCAGCAGGGGTACGGGGAGGTGGCGTTCCTGCTGGAGCTCCCGAAGAACCTCCCCCCCGGGCGGCACACCGTCGAGGTGACCGTCGTCACCCAGACCAAGCCGCAGTCGAACCAGCAGCGGTGGAGCGGCGAGCTCCCCAAGGGGAAGGATGTGAACGAGCACACCGCCCGCTTCGACATCCAGGTCCTTGCCGAGGCCGAGCCGGTCGAGAAGATCAGGCCCACGCCCGAGCTCGACGAGAAGTTCCAGCTCGCGCTCACCCCCAGCCAGACCCTGGTGTGGGATTCGGGGGGCGGCGGCCTGGGCGGCCAGCAGACCTTCAACGTCGAGAGCCTCCCCGCGCCCGTCTCCTTCGACGTGTTCTGGCGGGTGGGCGACCGGGAATGGCCGATGGGGACCTTCACCTCCGGCCGCAGCGCCGGGACGATGGAGTACTACTACCCCGGCGCGGACAACATCCGCGCGGTCAACGGCAGCGTGCCGGGCTTCCGGGCCAAGAAGGTCGACGTGATCCTGCGCCCGAACGAGGCCGCGCTGGCGACGACGGTGGACCAGTCGAGGATGTACGACGGGGAGATCGTCCTCGAGGGGATCGAGGTCCAGCGGCAGGACACGGGCGTCTCGGGGACGAGCATCCTCACCGCGCCGGCCCGGAGCCTCTTCCGCTCGCTCTTCGGCGGGTAAGCGCGCCCGCCCCAGCGCCGCGGGCGTGGTACGCTGCGGGCATGATCACGCGGGTCACGGGCGTCCTGGAATCGGTCGAGGGGCTGGAGGCGCTGGTGCGCCCCGGGGATGGGGCCTCGGGGCTGGTCTACCAGGTGCTGGTCCCGGCGTACGAGTCCGAGCGCCTCCGGGCCCAGGCCGGGCGCACGGTGACGCTGCACACGGTCCACTACCTGGAGGGCCAGGGGCAGGGGTCGAGCTTCGTGCCGCGGCTGGTGGGGTTCAGCAGCCCCCTCGACCGCCGCTTCTACGAGCTGCTGGTGGCCAACGTCGAGGGCTTCGGTCCCCGGAAGGCCCTGCGGGCGCTGGCCCAGGAGCCGGCGCACATCGCCCGGGCCATCCTCGGGGCGGATGCCGCGTGGCTGAGCAAGCTGCCGGAGATCGGCAAGAAGACGGCGGAAAAGGTGATCCTGGAACTGAAGGGCAAGGTCGGGCCGTTCCTGACGCCGGATGAGGTGCGGGGCCTCGAGACCGCGGCCGCGGGCGACCTCCCCCCCAGCACGCCCATGGAAGAGGCGATGGCGGCGCTGGTGGCCCTGGGGGAGACGCGGTCGGATGCGGAGCGGAAGGTGCAGACGGCGGTGCGGCGGAACCGGGAGCTGAGGACGACGGACGCGATCCTGGCGGCCGCGGTCGGGGGATGACGGGCTTCACACCCGGAAGATCGACCCCAGCTTCTTCCCCAGGATCGCCGAGGCGCCGATCAGCGTGACGGTGAGCAGGGCCATGCCCCAGACGCCCATGGCGCTGGCGATCGAGGGGCCATCGCCCAGGCGCTCCATGAAGGCGAAGATGGCGCGGGTGATGGGGTAGTGGCGCGACTGCTGGGCCAGGAGGAGGGAGTCGGAGACCTCGAGCATCGAGAAGCTGAAGACCAGGAGGCAGCCGGCGATGAGGTTGGCGGCGATGAGGGGGACGATGATGCGGCGCACGGCGGTCAGGCGCGAGGCCCCGAGGTTGATCGCGGCCTCCTCGAGCTCGCCCGAGGTCTGTTCGAGCCCGGCGACGGTCGAGCGCACGATGTACGGCAGCCGCCGCACCGCGTAGGCGACGACCAGGAGCGGCACCGGGTTGGGGTTCACCCCGAGGATCATGTCGCCCAGCGGGCCGGCCTTGCCCATCGGCCAGCGCTGGCTCATGGCGATGTAGCCGAAGGCGAGCACCAGCCCGGGCACCGCCAGCGGCAGCATGGTGAGGGCGTCGAGGATCCCGCGGCCGGGGGCCCGCGTGCGCACCAGCAGGTAGGCGATGAGGATGCCCAGGAAGAGGTCGACCACCATGGCGAGGGAGGCGTACTTGATGCTGTTGACGATCGCGCCGAAGGAGTCGGGGGCGGTGAGGGCGGTCGCTTAGTGCCCGCCGGTGAAGGCCGTCGGCAGCACGCTCCGGTACCAGGAGCCGGGCACTGCCACGCTCGTCAGCACCACGCCCAGGTGCGGCAGGACCGCCAGGCCGATGACCAGGGCGAACGCGCCCGTCGCGAGCCAGCGCCTCACGGGGCCGAGCTCGTGCTCGCTGGCGGCGCGGGAGGCCTTAGAGTACATCGCGTGGGCCCGGCCGCCGAAGACGAGCTTGCCCAGCACGTAGATGGCGATCGCGGCGGCGAGCAGGACGACGGTGAGGGCGTAGGGCTGGGCGGAGTTCTCGACCTCCTTGAGGCCGTAGAAGATGTGCACGGGCGTGACGCTGTAGTAGTCGAACATCAGCGGCGTGCCCAGCTCGGTGAAGGACCAGATGAAGACGATCGTGCCCCCCGCGAAGATCCCCGGGCGGATCAGCGGGAGCGTGATGCGGAAGAGCCGCCGCCAGGGCCCGGCGCCCAGGTTCTCCGCTGCCTCATCCAGCGCGGGGTCGAGGTTCGCGAGCGCCGCGGTCGCGTTCAGGTAGATGATGGGGTAGAG
>JAEYVB010000436.1 GCA_023429345.1 Planctomycetota bacterium | reverse complement strand
AAGAGCCTGTAGCCGGCCTCCTGCACGGTCGTGAGGTGCCGGATTGCGGTGAGCACATCCTGCACCGGGCGGCGGCGGGGGATGTGGTAATGGACATCGTTGCTGGCGGCCAGCGGGATGCCCGTGCGGCGGGAGAGTTCTGCAAGCTGCTCCAGATGGGCGGCATCGTCGCCGCCGTAGAGGCAGGAGCTGGCGAGAGAGAGCCGATCGTTCTGGAAGAGAGAATGTACGAAGGAGAGAGCTTCGAGGTATGCGCTCGCGGCTTCCCGCCGGCCCTGAGTCGCCCCGCTTCGCTCTGCGCCTTCTTCCCGGGGGAGAGTGATTGCGGAGCCCGAGACGGCGGAGCCGGCCGGGAGGATGGACAGCAGCGGCGAAAGATCATCCGGCGGGAGGGCGATGGCCTGCAGACCCTCGTGGGAGTCCGCCAGATCATCTATATAGAGGTGGCATTCGCCCTTGGGGGCCCTTCGCTTTCCGCGTGTCAGCAAGCGGCAGAGCCGCCCGTACGAGGCCCGGTCCGTCGGGTAGACCAGCAGCGAAAAATACGCGGGCTCGGGAACCCTCTTCTTCTCCGCGGGCGTTCTGGGCCTGGGGTGCGGCCGCGGGCCCTCGGGCTCGGGCGGCGCGGCAGCGCCCCGGAACTCGAGCCTGCACCCGACGAGGAACTGGATGCCGCTCTCCTTGGCGGCGATGTGGGCGCGGACGACACCGGCGAGCGTGTTGACATCCGTGATCGCCACGGCGGCGCAGCCCATCTTCGCCGCCTGTTCGGCGAGCTCGTCGGGATGGCTGGCGCCGCGGAGGAAGGAGAAGTTGCTGGCGGCCTGGAGCTCGGCGTACGTGGCCTCGTCCGTAGCCCCGGGCTTCCGCCCGGAGCGCTCCGCCTGGAAAGGCAGAGCCACGCCGGGCCGCTTGGCCGGGTGCAGGTGCGCTTTGTCGCCGGGCAGCTCTGGCATGGCTACGCCCAGATCCCGTGCACGAACCACCGCGCGGTGTACACCTCGCGATACACCCAGAGCCACCGCCCCAGCTCATCCCGCACGCGGAAGTAATCCCGCGGCGAGAGGGCCCCCCTCACCGCGAGATTGCCGTCACCGGACCGCTCCCTGGCTTCCTCGCTCCACCGCCACCACTCCGAGCCGATCCGCTCCGGCCCCACGCCCAGGACCACCCTCGCCTCACGACCGCGCCACCGCACCAGGAGCGGGGGCCGGTCGGGCATCATCGCGATCGCCTCGGCGGGCTCGGGCTCTTCGAGGAGCAGCGTCGGGCGGGGCGCCTGTGGCCCGGGCGCGGTCGGCCGCGGACGCTGGGGCTCCGCGAGCACCGAAACCATGCGAGAACTCCGCTCCGGCAGGTGCGATTCGACCATTTCCGCGCGCAGGACGCGGGCGGGGCCGAGGCGGTTCACCAGGGTGTCGATCAGCGCCGCCTGCTCTTCCCCGGAGCGCTGGCCATCCTCGCGTCCGCCCATCGTTCCGCCCGGGAACGCGCCCTGCCGATGCCGCAGTTTCGCGGTCCGGGCGGCAACCAGGGCTACGCCCTCGATCCCGAACCCCAGGTAGAGATGCTCGAACCTCGGGCGGAGAAGCGACCACAGGTGCCTTGGATCGCGCGTTGCGCGGCTGAGCACCAGTCGCGTGGTCGCCGGTTCGACCCCGCGTCCGTTGTCCCCGACGCGGTCGCACACGACCTCGAGCACCCGCACGCCCGACTCCCGCCGCAGGAGCTCTGCGCAGAGTTCGGCGAGGAGTTCGCGGGCGCACATCTCGACGGCTTCCTGCTGCGTCGTGGGGCCGTCGAACTGCATCTCCACCCGCAGGGCCGGGAGCGGACGCACCGGCTCGATCGGCTCCATCGCCTCGCCGAGGGCCTGGTCGATCCGGCGCGTGAGTCTCTCCCCGAACCGCGACGGCAGCGCCGATCGCGGGATCGCCAGCAACTGCTCTACTCGCACGATCCCCAGCTCGTGCAGGGCCTGATCGGTGCGGTCGTCGAGGCGCAGGGAGCGGACGGGCAGCGGGCCGAGCACGGAGCGGAGCTCGCGCAGGGAGCGGACGAAGGGCATCGCGGAGGTCGGAGGTCGGGGATCGGATGTGTCGCAGCGCCTCGGTTCGCCGCTCTTCACACCCGATATGGCACCTCCGGCATCCGACATCCCGAAGCGGGCCAGGGCCCAGGCCGCCCCGACCGTCGGGCCGATGCCGATGCGGCTCTCGAACCCGGCTTTCCGCAGCCCCGCGGCGATCAGGAACGCGATCCGCGCCTCGCCCTTGAAGGCCCGCTCGCACCCCGCGATGTCGAGGATCAGGCCGTCGGGGCAGAACTCGGGCTTCTCCGACCCTTCCGGGAACTCGAGGGAGGAGGGGTCCACGCTCACGATCGGCGAGAACTTTGTCGCCCATTCGGCGAGCCTCTGCATGGCCTCGCGGTCGCGCCCCGGCTCGTAGGGGATCGCCCGTGCATCGGGCACGAGCGCCCGCGCGTGGGCGAGGGTCATCCCGGGGCGCACGCCCGCCTCGATGCTCCGCCAGCAGCACCGCGCGACGCGCTGGGCGTTGGAGATGGTGGCGATGAGGAAGAGGGGCGCAGCGTGGGACCCCGGGGATTCGGCCCGGTCGGCCGCGGCCCCCCGCACCGGCCCATCGCCCGATCCCCCCGCCGGGAGACCGTGGCTACGCGATCGCGCGTCCTCCTGCGCCCGTTTCCACGCCCGCCTTCTCGCCCGATCCACCGACCACATCGGCAGGTACACGCACAGTTTCACGGCCCACCTCTTGTACGAGTTCGACTATCCACCCCCCACCGCCGCTCGCCTGCGAGGCCAGCGGGGCGCCCTTGCACCGCAGCAGTTCAAGCCGCCAGCGCGGCCGCCGCTCCCCCGCTATGGGCGGAGCCTCGGGCATCACCGCCCACCGCGTCTCCGAGGCCGAGATCACCGGTCGCTCCCAGGGCGGGCGGAGGAGGAAGGCGGTGGCGCCGCCGGCCTCGGCCGCGAGCTGCAGGCGCCGGCTGCCGGCCATGTCCAGACGCGTGGCATCGGCGATCACGGCGCTCACGCCGGCGCAGCGCAGGGCCTGATCGATCGACCAGAACCGGGCGGCATCGCAATCCGGGTCGAGGAAGAGCGCGCGATCCCGCAGCGCGCCGATGGCCCCGGGCATCGGCCAGCACCGACGCCCGATGAACAGCACCAGACCCTCCTCTTTGCCCGGCGTGTGCCTGCCCGGGCCGCTCTTGGCAATCTCCAGGATCACGCCCAGCGGCGGGACCCATTCACCCCCCCTGCGGGCCTGCCCTTCCCCCTGCGGGTCCAATGTCGATCCGAACCACTCGTGCGTCGCCCCGGCCCTGAGCCCGCCCCCGGGCAGGGTCCGATCGATCGCCTCGACGCCCGTTGGCCAAGCACCCCAGGCCGCGGCACGGGCATCCTGCGCCTGTGTGGGGCCGGCCCCGGGCCTGAGCCCCGTGCTGCCCCCGACGCGGATCCGCCCATCCTCCAGCCCCGCGCGGAGGTCTCCTCCGCCCTTGGCCAAGATCTGTTCGAGCACTTGGACGTGCATTGACTGGCTCCAAGTCGTACTCCGTTAGGATACCGACTGAAGCCGGATGGTCAATATCTGTTCGGGTTATTTAGAAGGAAAAAGTTTGGGGGCATCCCGCCGCCCCGTTCGCCGTGCGAACCGCGTCAACCGACCGCAAGTCCCTTATTTTTCGAGACTTACGAGCGCGTGACGGCCCGGACCCGGTGCACCAGCGTCGCCGCCTTGACCTCCACCCCCTTCAGGGCGCTGGTAAGGGCATCCCGGTTCGGGGCGAAGGCCAGTGCCACGTGGGCGGCCACCAGTTCCTTGTTCACCAGTTCGGCGAGCGAATAGGTGAAGCTCCGCATCCCCTCGTGGATGCTCCCGTTG
>JAEYVB010000430.1 GCA_023429345.1 Planctomycetota bacterium | reverse complement strand
TCCATGGACGTCGCCGACTTCACCTGTTTCCTTCAGAAGTTCGCCCAGGGCTGCCCGTAGACGCGGGAGCGAGTGGGGGGCGTGGGGCGGTGGGGGGCTCACGCCGCGCGGGGGCGGTCGGGGTCCTCGTCGCCGTAGCCCATGATGGCGCGCAGGCGCTCGAACTTGAGCTCGACGTTGCGGAGGGCATCCTCGACGATGCGGGCGGCGTCGCAGGCGCCGCGGTCGGCCGCGGGGCCGCTCTCGACCCGCGTGGCGATGGCGCGGGCCTCATCGACCGGGAACGCGTAGGTGTCAGGGATCTCGTCGTTGGATTCGTCGCGGGTGAGCCGAAGCATGAAACCCTCCCGACCGTCACCGGTCCGAGGGTTAATTCGGCTCAATCCGGAACCAACTGATGCCGGCGCTCAACCAACGGTGCATATCGGGCCCGCAAGGGTGGCCGCGGGGCGACAGGCCGCGGCCTGGCCGCAACACCCGCCGAACTTATCGGACCGTGGAAACCCGCCGGCCGATGCGGGATTCGGTCCCGGCGATCAGCCGCCGGATGTTCCCGCGGTGCCGGTACACCACCAGCCCCGCCATGACCCCCGTCACCAGCACGAAGGGCCAGAACCCCTCCGGGATCAAAGACGCCCGCGCGTTGCCCTCCAGCCGGTTCGCCAAGGCCCCCCAGCCAAAGACCAGCAGCGGCAGCGCGACGGCCGCGGCACAGGAGGCTAGGCTCACGTACCGCCACACGCAGCAGAAGAGCAGCCAGACGAGGGCCGCGGCGACGGCGGGGAAGGTGAGGTAGGGGAAGACGCCGAGCATGGCCCCGAGGCCGGTGGCGACGCCCTTGCCGCCGCGGAAGCCGAGCCAGGGGGAATACATGTGGCCGAGGATGGTGGAAGCCATGACGGCCATCCACATCCAGGAGTTCATGGTCATCTCGATGGGCTGGGCGAGGATGGCGAGATCGACGCCGCGGACCACCATGCCGGCGATGAGCGTGGGCAGGAATCCCTTGAGCACGTCGAGGATGAAGCACGCCAGGCCCAGGCGCTTGCCCATCACCCGCGCGACGTTGGTGGCCCCGATGTTCCCCGAGCCGTGCTGGCGGATGTCGACGCCCCGCATGCGCGCGATGAGCAGGCCGAAGGGGATCGAGCCGGCGAGGTAGCCCAGGGCGATGAAAGGGAGCCAGATCAACACGTGGTGGGTCCGCGAGAGTTGGGACGCCAAGCGTAGGGGTGCAAGTCCCGGCTGTCGCGGGGGATGGGTTCAGCGCGGCCGCGGCCGATCCGGGATGTGAGGCCACGTCCGGTACCCCTCGGGCGCGATGCCGGGCTTGACGAAGATGCCCATGTCGATGTCGTCCACGTACTCGCCGGGGCCGATGCGGAAGTGGCGGGCGCTGCGGCCCTCCTCGACAAAGCCCAAGCGCTTGTAGAGGTTCTGCGCCCCGGGGTTGTTCGCCCAGACGCCCAGGCAGACCTTCTCGATAACCGGGTGCGCCGCGGCCCAATCGAGGAGCGTTTCGATCAGCGCGGTGCCGACGCCCTTGCCGCGCCAGTCCGCGTGCACAGAGATGCCGAACGTCCCATGGTGGGCCATGCGGGCGTGCCGCTGGTTGTTGCGGAACATGAGCTTGCCGATGACCTCGGCGGGGGACGCCTCGGCGATGGCCATGACCGCGAGCCAGCCGTCGTGGTCAAGGTGCTCCTGGATCCACTCGCGCTGCTGCTCGATGCTGCGCTCGTTCTCGCCCGGGAGCACGACCTGGTAGGGATTGTTCGCCTGCATGTGCCGCTCGAAGGCGAGGGTGGCGCCGGCATCCGCGGCCTCCGGCGAACGGAGGAGGATGAACGCGCCCGAGGGCAGGCGGATGCGGCGGGGCTCGCAGCGGCTCACGCCGGGCCTCCTGCGCTCCGCCGCGGCTTGACCCACCGGGCCATATGGATGTCGTCGACGTACTCGCCGGGGCGGATCTGCGTCTGGCCGAACTGGCGGCCCTCCTCGACGAATCCGAGGCGTTCGTAGAGCCGGTAGGCGTCGGGGTTGCTGCTGAATACCACGAGGCCGACCTTCTCGATGGTCGGGTGCGCTGCGCACCAGTCGATCAGGACCGCCAGCGCCGCCGTGCCCACGCCCCGCCCGCGCCACTCCAGGGCGGTGGTGATCCCCATCACGCCCGCGTGCCGGGCCCGCTCCCGGACCCCGGCCGCGAAGCTGACCAGGCAAACGACCTCGCCCGCGATGAGCCCGACCAGGAACATCGCGTCCGGCCGCTCAATCGTGGAACGCATCGACTCCCACTGCTCCTCGGCCGTCGCCGGGCACTCGTGCGCCTGGGTGAGGACCTGGTCCGTCGTGGCGCAGGTGCGCCGGCGGAAGTCGAGGATCGCGGCCGAATCCTCCCGCGCGGCCGAGCGGATCGTCAGCGGTGTCCCGCAGCGGAGCGTGCGCTGGATGGGCGGGAGGGTCGCCATGCGTCATTCCGAGCCGCGATGGGCGCGGACCATGAGGTCCTTCATCTCGCGCACGGCCCCGCGGAAGCCGGTGAAGACCGCGCGCGAGACGAGCGCGTGCCCGATGTGCAGTTCGGCGATCCCCGGGAGCGCCGCGATCCGAGAGACGTTCAGGTAGTTGAGCGCGTGCCCCGCGTTGAACCGCATCCCCGCCCCGCGGATCGCCCCGCCCGCCACCGCCACACGCCCCAGCTCCACCGCCAGCGCCGGGTCCAGCACATCGCCGCCCCCCTTCGCGAACGCCGCCGCGTAGGGGCCGGTGTGGACCTCGCAGACCTGGAACCCCGCGGCCGCGGCCGCCTCGATCTGCGGCAGCAGGGCGTCGACGAACGCCGAGACGGTGATCCCGGCGCCCCGGAGTCTTCGGACGATCTCGGCGAGCCGCTCCCGCTTCGCGGCGACATCCAGACCGCCCTCGGTGGTGACCTCCTGCCGCCCCTCCGGCACCAGCGTGACCATGTGGACCTTCTGCTCCAGGGCGATCTTGACCATCGCGTCGGTCGCGGCCATCTCGAGGTTGATGCGGGCGCGGGCGGTGCGACCCAGCAGCTCGAGGTCGCGGTCCTGGATGTGGCGGCGGTCCTCGCGCAGGTGGATGGTGAGGATGTCCGCCCCGCCGAGTTCGGCCTCGTGGGCCGCCAGCACCGGATCGGGCCCCGCCGTCTGGTCGGTGCCATCGCCGCGGTAGCGCGCCTGGCGCAGGGTGGCGATGTGGTCGATGTTGACGCCGAGCTGGATCATGGCGGAAGCGTAGAACGGCCGGGGGGCGTTCAGCCGGGCGTGTACCGCCGGACCGGAAACATCCAAGGCCTTCTCGGCGCCTCCAATCCTCAAGTGTCAGCAGCGGCCGTCATACACTCCGCCCATGCGATCGCCCGAACACAAGGACCAGGACCCCGCCGGCAAAGTCCGCCTCCAGCGGGTCCTCGCGGCCGCGGGCATCGCCGCCCGCCGCGCCGCCGAGCAGATGATCGAGGAGGGCCGCGTCGAGGTCAACGGCCGCATCGTCACGAAGCTCCCGATCTTCGTCGATCCCGAAGAGGACCGCATCTCCGTCGACGGCCGCCCCCTGCCCAGGGCGCAGCGGCCCATCTACATCATGGTGAACAAGCCCGAGCGCATGCTCACCACCTCCGCCGATGAGCCCGGCATGGACCGCGCCACCGTGCTCGACCTCATCGACCACCCCTCCAAGCCCCGCCTCTTCGCCGTCGGACGGCTCGACTGGAACACGCCGGGCCTCGTCCTCCTCACCAACGACGGCAACGCCGCCAACCGCCTCACCCACCCGCGCTACGGCGTCTCCAAGCTCTACCGCGCCGTGATCAAGGGCGACCTCGACGCGCCCGCGGCCCGCGAACTCGAGGACCGCATCGCCAAGCTCGTCCGGAAGGATGACCGCCTCGCCGGCCGCGTCCGCCCGGGGGCCAGCGGGCGCATCGTCATCGAGGTCGAGACGCGCGAGGGCGACCGTAGCACGCTCCTGATCACCGTCCGCGAGGGGAAGATGGGCAACCTCGCCAGCATGCTCGCCGGCGCCGGCGTCTCCGTCCGCAAGCTCGAACGCATCGCCATCGGCCCTGTCGAGCTCAAGGGCCTCGCCCGCGGCCGCTGGCGCGAGCTGGAAAAATCCGAGGTCCACGCCCTCCGCGCCGCGGCCAAGGGAAAGCGCACCGATTCGCCGCGCCCGGCCCGCCCCCGCACCAAGCGCGGCGGCCCCACCCGCGCCGACCAGCGCCGCCGCCAAGGCCTCCCGGCGCAGGGCGAGCGCCCGACCCACCAGGCGGGGAAGCCCTCGCGCCCCGTCAAATCCGGCCGCCCCACCAAGCCGACACGACCCGCGCGGGCGCCCTCGCCGCGGAACGGCCCGCCCCGCAATCGGAGCAAGCGGGCATGAGCGTCGTCCGCCCCGGGGCCGAATCCTCGCGCGGGCCGCAGCGGCTGCGGGCCATGGTCGCCACCGACCGCAACCACGTCCGCGCCGCCAGACGCACCGTCGCCCTCGTCCGCACCGCCACCGCCGAGGCCCAGCGCTCGAAGCTCCCGCAGATGGCCGCGGCCCTGGCCTTCCGGACCATCTTCAGCCTGATCCCCGTGATGGTCGTCGCCCTGGTCGGCCTGCGGTTCTTCTACGACGACAAGGACATCGCCGGCGCCCTGAACCAGGCCCTCGAGTACAGCGGCATCAGCAGCATCGCCGTCGATCAGCAGGAGATGGGCCCCTTCCCGCCGTGGGACCCGCGCAGCGGCGGCGCCCCCCCGGGCTCGGTGACCCCGCCGATGGAGGCCCCGCCCGTGCCCGGGCCGGACCCGGTCATCGGCGCCACGCCGACGCAGCCCACCACCGGCTCCGACCGCCTCGACGAGTGGCTCGGCGACCTCGTGAACCGCGTCAGCACCGTGAACCTCAAGGCCGTGAGCGCCATCGGCATCCTCTTTGTCATCTACGCCGCCATCGGCATGCTGGTCGAGATCGAGCGGGCTTTCAACCAGATCTACCGCGTCCCGGTCGGCCGGTCGTGGGTCCGGCGCATCATGCAGTACTGGACGCTGCTGACGCTCGGCACGCTCGGCCTCTTCGCCACGTTCTACGTCGGGCAGAAGTTCATGGGCTGGCTCACGAACGCCGCGCAGCTCTCCGGCCCCGACGGCGAACGCACCCTCGCCGTCGCCGCGCTCGGCTACTTCACCACCGTGGCCATCAGCACCGCGATGCTCCTGTTGATGTACATGGTCGTGCCCAACACGAAGGTCCGCGTTTGGCACGCGCTCGCCGGCGCCTTCCTCGCCGCGCTCCTCTGGGAGGCCGGCAAGTGGGGCTTCACCCAGTACCTGCACTACTCCGCGTTCTACGCGCGCCTCTACGGCTCCATCGCGCTGATCCCCCTCTTCCTCCTCTGGGTCTACCTGACGTGGATCATCGTCCTCGTGGGCCTGCAGGTGAGCTACTACCTGCAGCACGGCCGACACCAGACCGTTGCCCAGCCCGCCGAGGTCCAGGAGCCCGCGATCGTCGATCCCTCCGCCTCCCTCATGCTCATGGGCGCCCTCGCCCGCAGCTTCGAGGCCGGCAAGCCCTCCCCCGCCGCGGAACTCGCCGCCCGCGTCGGCGTCCAGCCCGGGATCATCCGCCAGATGCTTTCCTCCCTCGCCGAGGCCGGCGTCGCCCTCCGCATCCCCGGCGAGGACGGCGACGACCGCTACACCCTCGCCCGCCCCACCGACAAGATCAGCGCCGAAGAGGTCCTCCGCATCGGCGAAACCCTCGCCAACCCCACCGCGCGGCCCCTCGACCCCATCGCCGAACGCATGCGACAGGCCCGCCTCGACCTCGTCCGCAACCGCAGCGTCGCGGAATGCCTCGGCATGCGAGCCAAGCCCGCCGACGAGCCCGAGATCCTGGTCACCACCCCGGAACCCCCCGCGCCCGCCCGCGTAGACTCCCCTGAATGAACCGAGCCCTCGGATTCGCCGCGGCCGTCCTGTGCCTCGCCGCCCTCTCCGGCTGCTACGAGAACGTGGTCGCCGCCAAGGGTTTCGGCTCCGACAAGACCGCCGTCGCCAAGCCCAACCTCCCGCGCGACGGCGAGCGCCTCAGCGGTTACAAGAAGTTCGAGCACAAGCCGATCCCCTGAGGGGTGCCCCGCGGGTCCTCCGACCGCCCCGTGGCCGCGGCATACCATCCCCCCCCATGGGCATCGAAGCCGCCATCCCCGTCGACGGGTTCCTCACCCTCCAACTCCGCCGCGTGGTCAACTGGGCCCGCCGGTCCAGCCTCTGGCCGCTCCCCTTCGCCACCGCCTGTTGCGGCATCGAGCTGATGGCCACCGCCTGCAGCCGCTACGACGTCGCCCGCTTCGGCGCTGAGGCCATGCGCTTCAGCCCGCGCCAGGCCGACCTCCTGATCGTCGCCGGCCGCGTCGGCATCAAGATGATGCCCGTCCTCCAGCGGATCTACCAGCAGATGGCCGAGCCCCGCTGGGTCATCTCCATGGGGGCCTGCGCCTCCACCGGCGGCGTCTTCGATACCTACGCCGTCGTGCAGGGCGTCGACCAGTTCATCCCGGTCGATGTCTACATCCCCGGCTGCCCACCCCGCCCGGAGATGCTCCTGGAGGGCATCATGGCCATCCAGCGCATCATCGACCAGGACGGCATCCCCCCGACGATCAATGGCAAGCGCGTCCCCCTCGGGATCGCCCTCCAGCCCACCCACGTGCCCCGCCCCCAGCCCGTCGGCCTCGGCATTGGCACCTGACCGAAGCCCGCCCGGGCTCCGCAGCGGGCCCCGAACGACGTCAGGGCGCGGACCAAGGCCGCCCCGCCCTTCCCCTATCATCCGCCCTTGAAGCGCCCCTCCTTCACCCTCTGGCGTTACGCGACGGTCGAGCTGTGGCGGCTCATGCTCCTCACCGCCTCGGTCCTCGTGGTCGTGATCGTCTTCGCCGCGGCCGTCCGCTACACCGCCGCCGGCAAGCTCGGGCCCCTCGAGACCCTCCGCTTCATGGGCCTGGCCATGGTCCCCATGCTCCAGTACGCCCTCCCCTTCGCCGCCGGCTTCGGGGCCACACTCGCCTACCACCGCATGGCCCAGGACAACGAGCTGAAGGCCGCGGCCGCCAGCGGCATCAGCCACCGATCCCTGCTTATCCCCGCCATCGGCAGCGGCCTCTTCCTGACGCTGTTCCTGGGGCTCCTCACCGCCGACATCATCCCCCGCTACCTGCGGGATATGCAGAAGATGGTCACCGAGGACATGACCAAGATGGTCGTCGGCTCCATCCGCGCCGGCCAGGCGCTCGACCTCGACGGCCGCATGATCTACGCCGACAGCGTCCGCGAGCTCGGCGCCAAGGCCCCCTACACCGAGACGCTCCTGCTCACCGGCGTCACCGCCATCGAGGTCACCGAGGCCGGCATCGTCCAGAGCGAGGTCACCGCCAAGCAGGCGCTCGTCGGCTTCGCCCCCGGCCGCGGCCTCGGCGATGTCGACGGCGATGCACGCACGCTGGTCACCGTCGTGCTGAAGGACGCCTCCGCGTGGTCCGCCGACAAGGGCGAGGTCAGCGGCGACCTCGACCCCTACACCATCGCCATGCCCGGGGGCATGGACGATGACCCCAAGTTCCTCACCAGTCGCGAGCTCGCGGCCCTGCCCGCCGATCCCGACCGGCTCAACATCATCGATAGCCGCCGCCAGCAGCTCGCCTACCACATCGCCGAGCGCCAATGCATCGCCACCATCGACGCCGCCCTCCGCGCCTCCGGCAGCGTGCGCATGCAGGACGAGGCCGGCCGCAAGTACGTCATCCACGCCCGCGGCCTCGAGTGGAACGAGGCCGCCACCCGCTGGGAACTCCTCCCCTCCGCCCCCGGCGCTCCCATCGAGGTCGAGCAAACCGGCGTCGCCTCCAGCGACAGCAAGCGGTTCACCGGACGCAGCGCCGGCCTGGGAAGCAACCTCACGAGCGACGCCTGGTCCCGCTCGCTCACGATCTCCCTCACCATGGACTACGCCGCGGCCGAGGGCGGCGGCGCCCACAAGGAGTGGGTCTTCGGCAAGCTCGTCCCCGCCGACAACCCGCTCGACACGCTCCTCAACCTCAGCTCGCGCGAGCTGCTCGCCAAGGTCGAGGGCGACCCGGTCCTGACCCGAGACACCTTCGTGGCCCGCCCCGCGCGCGACCTCGAAAAGCGCATCCGGAAGCTCAAACGCGAGATCATGAGCAAGCAGCACGAGCGAGCCGCCTTCAGCATCTCCTGCCTCGTGATGGTCGTCGCCGGGGCCCTCACCGCCATGCGCCTCACCACCAGCATGCCGCTCACCGTCTACCTCTGGA
>JAEYVB010000363.1 GCA_023429345.1 Planctomycetota bacterium | reverse complement strand
TCGTCGATGCCCTCGCCCTGGATCCACGAGACAATGTCGGGCTTGAGGGCGTACTTCAGCGACTCGAAGAACCCTTCCAGGCTGTCAAACATGACCCAGCCCACCGCGACGTACAGGGGCGTGTTCGCTGCGATCAGGATGACCCAGTAGTACCACTCCATCGTACTTCCTGTTGGGGATCCGCGGCGGGGTCTTTCAGGGGACGAGCGAGGCCCCCGGCGGCAGACGCCATTGGTTATCGAAGAACCCGGCACCGACGATGCCCTCGACGCCGGATTCCATGGCGTCCGGCGCCACGATGAGGTAGTCGGGCACCGCAACGCCGGAGACAAAGTAGGGCACCCGCCCTGCGAGCCGGAACCCCTCCGGGTCCGTCCCGGCGATGACGCCCACGCTGGCCGTGTCGCTCCCCGGGCGGGGACGGATCATGAGCACCGCGAGGCCGGGCGCTGCCATCTCGGCCTCGCCCAGGCACAGCAGGCCGGGCGCGATGTGCAGGGGGCACTCCGCGAGCAGATGGCCCCACGCGCGGTTCGTGCCGGCGTTGCCGTAGAGCACGATGTTGCGGTCCGGCTCCGACGCGGGGTCGAACTCCGAATCGAGCACGATCGGCAGCGTCGCGTTGCCGCGGTACCAGAACGTCTCGGAGTCGTAGCGGGCTTTGGCAAGGAGCTGCGCGTTCTCTTCGGGCGAGCCGGCGGTGCCCACCACCAGCAGGACGTTGTTGCGGAACGCATCCTTGAAGGCCCCGCCCCGGGCCGGGGACTTCTCGCCGGGGTCTAGCTTGGGCAGGATCGACCACGCGCCGCCGTCGCGGCGGATGAGCACCGGCGTGCCGGGGCTCCGGGGCACCACGATCTCGGCGCCGTCGATCGTCGCCGTCACATCCCCCTCGATGTGGGCGAGGTCCAGCGCGAGCGTGCGGACGTTGGCGGTGGTGCCCTTCAGGATGCGCAGCTCGCGGTCGAGGACCAGGTCGACCGAGGAGGTGCGGAACGGCGCGACCTGCTGCACGATCTCCGCCCAGAACGCCCGGCTCGACACCGAGGGCGCGGCGGTCGAGAAGCGGACGCGGTGGACGTTCTGCGTGACCATGCCGGGGCGGGCGCGAGCGAACTCCCAGAGCGGCGGCCAGTCCACGCACTCGTTGCCCCACCAGTGGCCCGCGCCGGGCTGCTCGTGGTAGATGAAATCGTCGTGGAACTTCAGCAGCTCCCGCTTCATCGTCCGCGATTGCTCCGCCGGCACGTTGTCGTCCTTCTCGCCGTGGATGATGTACAGGCTCGTGTTCGCGTAGTTCTCCTTGAGCGCCAGCGTGTCGCTGGGGCTGGCGGCGCGGCGGAGGGCGTCCGCGACGGGGCTGTCGCCCTTGTTTTCGCCCGCGCCCGTGTAGGACCAGAAGCTGATCCAGCCGGCGCTCGGCGCCACCACCGGGAACCGGTGGGCGAAGTGCGCCCCGAGCTGCCACGCCCCGTGCCCGCCCATCGAGTGCCCCGTCAGGTAGATGCGACGCGGGTCGGGCTTCAGGGCCTCCGTCGCGTGGGCCAGGACCTCGAGGGCATCCAGGCGGCCCCAGTCCTCCCAGTCGAAGCCGTACGGACGGCGGTTCGTGGGCGCCACCACCGCGGCCCAGTCCTTGGGGGTGTAGGCGTTCGCCTGGCTGGTGGCCTCGACGCTCGCCCCGTGCAACGAGAGGATCAGCGACTGATTCGCGTCGGGCTTGGTGCTCGGGCGGAGGGCGTAGTACTGCACGCTGCCGTCGATGGCGGAGCGGAAGGTGACCTTCCGGACCTCCGTGCCTTTCCGCACCGCGAGCGCGTGCTCGCTCCCCGCGATCACCTCGCCCCCGCGTACGACCTCGATGTGCAGCATCGGCTCGGCCGCGGCCGCGGTGGGGAACTCGACGGCGACCTTGCACACCCCGAGCGGCGGGATGGCCGGGACCGGGCTGACGATCGGGCGGTCGACCGAGGAGAAGCCGGCGCTGATGGTCAGCCCGCGGGCCCATTCGTCGGTGCAGTTGGCGATGAGGACGCCGGCGAGCCTGGCGCCGGACCCGCCCTCGACCAGGTCGGGGAGCGTGTGATCCGCGAGGATCTCGACAGCGCCCCTCGGCTCGCGGAAGGCGAAGCGGATATCGCCGCGGCCGCCCTTGAAGAGGAGCGTGTTCTCCCCGGCCCGGAGGCGCACGGGGATGGTGACGTACCCCAGGCCGTAGGGGTCGCCCACGCGCGGCTCACCGTTGATGAACACCATGCCGTGGCCCCGCGCGTCGAGCATCAGCACGCGGTCGGCCTCCGACGGCACCGACACGGCCGCGTACCCCCCGCGGAGCTCGGGCGCCCGGATCAGCCCGTCGGCGATCTCGACGCTCCTCCACTTCTTCTCCTCGCCGCCGCTCCCCCCCGCGCCCGCGGGCAGCTCGACGGCATCGCCCGCGGTGGGCATCGCCCAGGACCCGGCGACGAGTTCCCGCCCGACGGCGTCGGGCGCGATGACGATGCGGCCGCTCGGGCCGGTGGGCCCGATCACCAGGGCTTCCGCGGGCCGGGGGAGGTCCTGCGCGAGCGCGCACGGAGAGACAAGGGCAATGACGGCGAGGATGGAGCGTCCGAGCATGGAGAGCATGGAGAGACTCTACCGGCCCTGACCCCGCCGGGCCGCGGCGGGGGGCATCCCCCAAGAAAGAACCCCCGCCCGGAGAGGGGCGGGGGCTGTTTCCATGACGGGGCGGGGGGACCGCGGTGGCCTTACTTGATCGAGAGCATCTCGCGGTAGGTCGGCAGCGGCCAGAGATCCTCGGCGACGTGCCGCTCGAGGTCGTCCGCGATGTCGCGGAGGGCGGTCATCGCGGGGACCACCGAGTCCCGGGCCTGCGTCGCGTGCTTGAAGAGGTCGTCGCCGTGGTGGACCTTCTCGATCGCCGCCTCGAGCGCCCCGATGGCGCGCCGCATCCGGCCGACCTCGGCGACGTACTTCTCGAGCGCCCCGCGGAGGTCGGCATCGTCGACATCCGCGGCCGCGGTCGCGCCCACGGCCTCGGCCAGCTCGGTCTGCTGGCGGACGGCGGCGGGCAGGATCTGGGTCCGGGCCATGCTCACCATCGTCTCGGCCTCGATGACGATCTGCTTGACGTACTTCTCGGCGAAGATGGAGGCGCGGGACTCGACCTCGTTCTTCCCCAGCACGCCGAACTTCTTGAAGAGCTCGACGGCCTTCTTGCTCCTGATCACCGGCAGGGCGTCCGCGGTGTTCCGCATGTTCAGCAGGCCCCGGGCCTCGGCCTCCCTGTGCCAGGCGCCGTCGTAGCCGTCACCGTTGAAGATGACCCGCTTGTGCTGCTTCACGATCCGGCCCAGGAGGGCGGTGACGGCGGAGGTCAGCTTGCTCTCGGTGGGCTTGGCCCCCAGGCTCTTCTCCAGCTCGTCGGCGATCCAGCAGAGGCTCTCGGCGACGATGGTGTTCACGACCGTCACCGGCCAGGCGACCGCCGCGGAGGAGCCGACCGCGCGGAACTCGAACTTGTTGCCGGTGAAGGCGAAGGGGCTGGTGCGGTTGCGGTCCCCGGCGTGCCGGGGGATCTGCGGCAGGGAGCGGGCGCCCAGGTCGAGCCGGCCGCCCTTCATGGTGCTCTTGGGGGCGCCGCTCTCGAGCTGGGTGATGAGGTCGGTGAGCATGTCGCCCAGGAAGATCGAGACGATCGCCGGCGGCGCCTCGTTGGCGCCCAGGCGGTGGTCGTTCCCGGCGCTGGCCACCGAGGCGCGGAGCAGGTCGGCGTGGAGGTCGACCGCGCGGATCACCGCGCAGAGGAAGACCAGGAACTGCATGTTGGTGTGCGTCTCGTCCCGCGGGTCCAGGAGGTTCACGCCGGTGTCGGTCGCCAGGGACCAGTTGCAGTGCTTGCCCGAGCCGTTGATCCCGCGGAAGGGCTTCTCGTGCAGGATGCACTGGAGGCCGTAGCGGGCCGCGACGCGCTTGAGCGTCTCCATCACCAGCATCTGGTGGTCGCTGGCGAGGTTGGCGTGCTCGAAGTGGGGGGCGAGCTCGAACTGCGCGGGGGCCACCTCGTTGTGCCGCGTCTTGACGGGCACGCCCAGGCGGTAGAGCTCGCGCTCAGCCTCGTTCATGAACGCCAGCACCCGCCCCGGGATCGACCCGAAGTAGTGGTC
>JAEYVB010000413.1 GCA_023429345.1 Planctomycetota bacterium | reverse complement strand
GGTCGCGGTCCTCGGAGAGGTCGATCGAATCCAGCGACGTCCCGATGATGGGCGCCCCCGCCGCCACCAGGCCGCGCGCCAGGTTCAGCGGCGTCTGCCCGCCGAACTGGACGATGAGGCCCTTCACCCGGCCGCCGTCGGAGCCGAGCGCCTGGCCGTTCAGACGTTCCACGATGTTGAGCGTGTCCTCCAGCGTTAGCGGCTCGAAGAAGAGCAGGTCCGACGTGTCGTAGTCGGTCGAAACCGTCTCCGGGTTCGAGTTGATCATCACGCTCTCGAAGCCCAACTCCTTGGCCGCGAAGGCCGCGTGGCAGCAGCAGTAGTCGAACTCGATCCCCTGCCCGATGCGGTTGGGCCCGCCGCCCAGGATGACGACCTTCTCGCGGTCGGTGAGCCGGATCTCGTCCTCGGGCGCGGCGCCCAGCGCGGCCGTCTCGTACGTCGAGTAGTAGTACGGCGTCACCGCCTCGAACTCGGCCGCGCACGTGTCGACCATCTTGTAGACGGGCTCGATGCCCAGGCGCTTGCGGTGCTCCCGCACCTCGAGGATCGTCTCGGGCTTGATGTCGCCAAGGTAGAGGTTGGCGAGCTGCGCATCGGAGTACCCGAGCTGCTTGGCCTCGAGGAAGACACCGGGGGGCACCTCCGCCAGCGTGCCGTACGCGCAGAGCGTGCCCTCGAACTCGACGAGCTGCGCGATCTGGTCCAGGAAAAACGGATCTATCCTCGTGAGTTCGTGGATCCGCTCGATGCTCCAGCCCATCTTCAGGGCGTAGCGCACGTAGTAGAGCCTCCCCTGGCTGGGGACGGCGAGCTTGCGCGTCAGCTTGTCCTCGGAGATCGGCCACTCGACAGGCTCGTGGTCCGCGGTCTTCGTGCCGCCCTCGCTCTGCCGCTTGCTCTCGCGCCGTATCTGCCGCTGGGCGGCCAGCCACTTGTCGTTCTTGTCGAGCCCGAGGCCGAACCGCTTCACATCCATGGAGCGGACCACCTTCTGCAGGCTCTCCTTGAAGGTCCGCCCGATCGCCATCGCCTCGCCGACCGACTTCATCTGCGTGGTCAGCGTCTCGTCGGCCTCGGGGAACTTCTCGAAGGTCCACCGCGGCATCTTGGTGACGATGTAGTCGATCGTCGGCTCGAAGCAGGCGCTGGTCGTCCCCGTGATGTCGTTGCGGAGCTCATCGAGCGTGTAGCCGATGGCCAGCTTGGCCGCGATCTTGGCGATCGGGAACCCCGTCGCCTTGCTGGCCAGCGCCGACGACCGCGACACCCGCGGGTTCATCTCGACCACCACCATCTCGAAGGGCTTCTTCCCGTCCGCCCCCTGTTTCGGGTCGGGGTTCACCGCGAACTGCACGTTGCTGCCGCCGGTCTCCACCCCCACCGCGCGCATGATGGCGAACGCGGCATCCCGCATCGCCTGGTATTCCTTGTCGCTGAGCGTGAGGATCGGCGCCACCGTGATCGAGTCGCCCGTGTGCACGCCCATGGCGTCGATGTTCTCGATGCCGCAGACGATGATGCAGTTGTCCTTCTTGTCGCGGACGACCTCGAGCTCGAACTCCTTCCACCCGATCACGCTCTGGTCGATCTGCACCTGCCCGATCATCGACGCCGCCAGGCCCCGCTGCAGCAGGTCGCGGAACTCGTCCTTGTTGTACGCGATACCCCCGCCCGTGCCGCCGAGCGTGAATGCGGGCCGGCAGATCGCCGGGAGTCCGATCTCCTCGACGAACGCCAGCCCCTCCTCCATGGTCTTGACCGTCCGGCACCGGGGCATCTTCAGCCCCAGCCCCTCGACGATCTCCTTGAAGGCCTGCCGGTCCTCGGCGCGGTGGATCACCTTGCGGTCGGCCCCGATCATCTCGATCCCGAACTCGCTCAGCGTGCCGTCATCCCACAGCTGGCAGGCGCAGTTCAGGGCCGTCTGGCCGCCCAGCGTGGGCAGTACGGCGTCGATCTTCTCCCCCCGCTCGAGCTCCTTCTTGATGATCTTCCGCACCGCCTCGGGCGTGATCGGCTCGATGTAGGTCCGGTCGCTGAACGCCGGGTCGGTCATGATCGTCGCCGGGTTACTGTTCACCAGCACCACCCGGAAGCCCTCGGCCTTCAGCGTCTTGCACGCCTGCGTGCCGGAGTAGTCGAACTCGCACCCCTGCCCGATGACGATGGGACCGG
The DNA here is from genome assembly GCA_023429345.1 of Planctomycetota bacterium. Lineage (GTDB taxonomy): Bacteria > Planctomycetota > Phycisphaerae > Phycisphaerales > UBA1924 > JAEYVB01. Next base: position 967 of record JAEYVB010000413.1, on the reverse strand, counting down.
AGCCGAGGATCAGGATGGTGCGGAGATCGGTGCGCTTGGGCATCGGCGGGGCTTTCCTGCTCGGAACCTGCGGGGGAAGGGGCGAACGCCTTGCTGAACCGTCAGCGCAGCCGGTGGCCGCCCGGGCTGGCGCAAACTCCGCAAGCATAGGCAGGGAAGCCTCGGCCCCCACCCTCCGTGGGCCTTACGCCCCCCGCGCAGCCTGGAAATTCGGGAGTGATCAGCCCCTGGCGGCCGCGTTCGCGCCCGACTCCCCGTACGCGCGGGCGGGCGGCTCGGTCAGCAGGGTCACCCCCGGGTTCTTCCGCTCGAAGTGCTGCATCGCCCATTGGTCCGGGAAGAGGATCATGGAGTTCCCCTCCGCATCGGCGACCCGGATCGACCCGTCCGGCAGGTCCGGCGCGGCCGCGGCGTCGGCCAGCCAGCGTCCCGCGACCCACGACGCGTTCTCCAGCCGGGACTCGGCCCCGTACTCGGCCTCCAGCCGGTACTGCACCACCTCGAACTGCAGCGGCCCCACCGCCGCCAGGAGCGGCACGGCCGTCGAGCCCCCCTCCCGGGTCAGGCGCTGCACCACACCCTCGCGGAGCAGCTGCTCGAGACCCAGCCAGAACTTCTTGCTGTTGGCGCTGGAGGGGTTGTGGAGGTAGGCGAAACACTCGGGCGCAAACCGCGGGATCTCGCCAAACACGATGGTCCGGTCGTCGGTCAGCGTGTCGCCGATGCCGAAGAGGTCGTTGCCCACGAGTCCGATCACATCGCCGGGGAACGCCTCGTCGACCGTCCGCCGCTCCTGCCCGAAGAGCTTCTGGGCGGATCCCAGCCGAACGCGGCGGCCGCTCTGCACATGCACGGCCTGCATATCCCGTTCGAACCGCCCCGAAACGACGCGGACAAACGCGATGCGGTCGCGGTGCCGCGGGTCCATGTTGGCCTGGATCTTGAAGACAAAGCCGCTGAAACGCTC
>JAEYVB010000394.1 GCA_023429345.1 Planctomycetota bacterium | reverse complement strand
TCCGGGCGCACGGACTCCAGAGCGACCTGGGCAGGCTCGCGGACGGGATGCCGGCGGCGGTGGTCGCCCCGCGGGGTGGGTCGATCGGCGGGACGGCCGGGTCGGAGCGCGTGGAGGGCACGCTGCGGCTGGCGCCGACCGCCGGCGCGGAGCGGCGCACGATCGAACTGGTGATGACGCCGTCGCCGGAGAGGCCCACGCCGCCCTGGGCCCGGGCGGGCGTCTCGGCGTTTCTTGAGGTTGTCGTGAGCGGCAGCGGGGGCGAGGAGCTGGCCATCCCGCTCGCCTGCATCGCCCGGGACGGGACGCAGAGCATCATCTTCCGGCGCGACCCGGCGGACCCCGACCGGGCGATCCGCATAGAGGCCGACCTCGGCGTCGACGATGGCCGCTGGGTCGTGATCCGAAGCGGCGTGGCCGAGGGCAACGAGGTGGTCCTCGACGGCGTCTACCAGCTCATGGTCGCGACCAGCGGCAGCATCACCAAGGGGGGCCACTTCCACCCCGACGGCACGTTCCACGAGGGCGACGACTAAAGGACCGCCATGCTGAAGCACCTGATCGCCTTCTCCCTCCGGCAGTCCGCGCTCGTTTTGCTCGTCGCGGGCGCGCTCGTGGCCTACACGCTCGTGCGGCTGCCGCGGATGCCGGTGGATGTGTTCCCCGAACTGAACGCGCCGACGGTGGTGATCCTGACCGAGGCGGGGGGGCTCGCGGCCGACGAGGTGGAGCAGTACGTCACCTTCCCGATCGAGGCGTCGGTGAACGGCCTCCCGGGCGTGCGCCGGGTCCGGAGCGCCTCGGCGATCTCCCTCTCGCTGGTCTGGGTCGAGTTTGACTGGGGCACGGACATCTACCGCGCCCGGCAACTGGCGACCGAGCGTCTTGCGGGCGTGCGCGATTCGCTCCCGGAGAACGCGCACGCGGAGATCACGCCGATCACGAGCATCACCGGCGAGATCATGCTCCTGGCGGTCTCGAGCCCCGACGGGTCCGTGAGCGACCTGGACCTGCGGGCGTACGCTGAGTTCGACCTCCGGAACAAACTGCTCGCCGTCCCGGGCGTCTCGCAGGTGTCGGCCATCGGCGGGGAACTGCCCGAGTACCAGGTCAACGTCCGGCAGGACCGGCTCGCGCTCTACGGCCTGACCATCCGCGACGTGGCCGAGGCGGCCCGATCGGCCCACAGCACGGCGAGCGCGGGGTACCTCGCCGATGTGGAGCGCCAGGAACTGCCCATCCGCCAGACCGCGCGGGTCACGGGCGTCCGCGACATCGCCTCCACCATCGTGGCGATGCAGGGCGGCTCGCCCATCACGCTCGGCGAGGTCGCGGAGGTGCGGATCGGCCCGGCTCCCTCGCGCGGCACGGCCGCGAACCAGGGCCTGCCGGCCGTGGTGCTGACGATCCAGAAGGCCCCGGGCACGAACACGCTGCGCCTGACGGAGGCGATCGACGCGTCGCTCGACCAGATCGAGAAGAGCCTCCCCCGGGGGATCGCGATCAACCGCGATGTCTTCCGCCAGAGCCAATTCATCGAGCGTTCGGTCGGCAACGTGATGCACGTGCTGCGGGATGCGACGATCATCGTCTCCGTCATCCTGATCATGTTCCTGCTCAACGTCCGGACCACGATCATCACGCTGACAGCGCTGCCCCTCTCCCTCGCGGTCGCGCTGCTCGCGATGGACTGGATGGGCCTGACGCTCAACGTCATGACGCTCGGCGGGCTGGCGGTGGCCGTGGGCGTGCTGGTGGACGACGCCATCATCGATGTGGAGAACGTCTTCCGCAGGCTGAAGGAGAACGCCGCGCGCCCCGCGGAGCAGCGCCGGGGCAGGGTGGGGGTCATCTTCGACGCCAGCAACGAGATCCGCCCGTCGATGGTCTTTGCGACGGTGATCATCGTGATCGTGTTCATCCCCCTGCTCTTCCTGGAGGGTATCGAGGGCCGGTTTTTCGCCCCGCTGGGCCTCACCTACATCGTGTCGATCCTGGCCTCCCTCGCGGTTGCGCTCACGGTGACGCCGGCGATGTGCAAGGTGCTGCTGAGGGATCCGGGAGGGGCGGCTGGGGCGGGCAGCGGGCACCCCTCCCACGCCGACGGCTGGCTCGTGCGTTGGCTGAAGCGGCGCTACGAGCCGTCGCTCCGCTGGTCGCTGCGCCACCGGGGGCTGGTCCTCGGCGGGGCCCTCGTGGTCACGCTGCTGGCCGCGCTCCTGGGGCGGACCTTCGGCACATCCTTCCTGCCCGAGTTCAACGAGGGCTCCTTTACGGTCTTTGTGTCCTCGCCGCCCGGCACCTCGCTCGCGGAGAGCAACCGATCAGCGATGGGGATCGAGAAGCGGCTCATCGAGCTCGACGGCGTGCTGACCGTTACGCGGCGCACGGGCCGGGCGGAGCGTGACGAGCACGCCGAGCCGGTGTCGAACAGCGAGCTCGATATCGCCCTCCGGCCCGACGCCGACTACGCCGCCGTTCGCGAGGGGATCGCCCGGATCGCGTCCGGCGTCCCCGGCGTCACGGTCCAGGTCGGTCAGCCGATCGAGCACCGCCTGTCCCATATTCTTTCGGGCACGCCCGCGGCGATCGCCATCAACGTCTACGGCGAGGACCTCCCCACGCTCCGCCGGCTCGCCAGGCAGATCGAGGGCGAACTCAGGGGCATCCCCGGGGCCCGCGATGTGACCGCCAACCGCGAGGTGCTCATCACCTCGCTCCCGCTCAACTACCGCCATCCGGACCTGGCCGCGGCGGGCCTGTCGCCGGCGGATGCCGCGGAGCAGGTGCAGACCGCGCTGTACGGCGAGGTCGTCGCCGAGGTGAATCAGGGCGTGCGGCGGCTCGACCTGGTCGTGCGTCTGGCCGCCGAGGACCGGCAGCGGATCGACCAGCTGAAGGACCTGATCCTCCGCGGCCGGAGCGGGATGCTCGTGCGGCTCTCCGAGGTGGCCGACATCGGCCCGGAACGGACCAGCAACATCATCGCCCGCGAGAACGCCCAGCGGAAGGCGGTGATCTCGTGCAACGTCGCCGACGGGTACAACCTCGGCGACCTGGTCGAGCAGGTGCGTGCCCGGGTCGAGCCGATCGTCCAGCGGGCGGGCTATCTCGTGGAGTTCGGGGGACAGTTCGAGGCGCAGCAGTCGGCATCCCGGACGCTCCTGATCGCTGGGGGGGGCATCGCGCTGGTGATGCTCTTGCTCCTGCAGCTCTCCA
>JAEYVB010000392.1 GCA_023429345.1 Planctomycetota bacterium | reverse complement strand
ACCCGCGAGCGCGTCGTAGCCGACGGGCTTCTTGCCCGTGAGGAGGAACGCCAGGATGTTCTGCCGGACGTAGAGGGTGCTGGTGTTAATCCAGCTGCGGCCGCCGTCCCATCCCTTGACGCTCGGGGGCTCGAAGATCTTCTGGCCCATCAGGTCGAGGGCGTCGATGAGGATGCCCATGTCGCGGGTGGGCGTGTTAAGGGAGCGGACCGCGCCGACGACGAGTTGCACCGGGGACTTGATCTGCTGGCCCATGATGCGGGCGTCGTAGAAGTGCTCGGCGAGGAAGAGGCGGCGGAGGACAGGGCGGACCTCGTAGCTGGAGGACCGCATGAGCGAGGCGAGGTCGCGGATCACGGAGGCGGAGACCGGGTCGAGGTTGCGGTCGTTGTCGGTGGCGTCCAGCGGGGGGATGTCGGCCGCGAAGTACTTGTAGAGCTTCCTCGCAATGAAGCGGGAGCACGCCGGCTGCGAGAGGATGGCGCGGACGAAGTCGTCGCCGTCCATGCGGCCGCGCTGCCCCAGGATGTTCTTGGGGTTGGGGTCGTGGTCGCGCTCGCGGAAGACAAAGGCATCGTCCTGGAACGTGTATCCGGTCAGGGCCCGGGCGCCCTCCTTGATGTCGGCCTCGGAGTAGTTGCCGACGCCCAGGGCGAAGAGCTCCATGAGCTCGCGGGCGAGGTTCTCGTTGGGCCGGTTGCGCCGTGAGTCGTTCTGGTCGAGGTAGGCGAGCATGGCCGGGTCGCGGATGATGGCGAAAAGCAGCTCGCCGAAGTTGCCCAGCGCGTGCCTGCGGAACAGCATGTTCTGCTGGAACATGTGGTAGCTGTTCTCGATGGTTCGGAAGCTGGTGGCGAAGTGGCCGTGCCAGAAGAGCGTGAGCTTCTCCTCGAGCGGGCGCGGCGTTTCGATCATGCGTTCGAGCCACCACCGCTGGACTTCGCGCATCTGGTCGCGGTCCTGCCGCTCGCGCTGCTGCTGCATGGCGCGGAGACGGGCGAGGGCCTCCTCGTCCTGGGAGCGGCGGGCCTGGCGGGCCATCGCCTGTTCCTCGGGCGTGGCGGGCCGGAGGATGTCCCGGTCAAAGGCGGCCGCGCTGACTGGTTCGAACTCGACTTTGTCGGGCTCGAGAAGGTAATCGACGGACTTCTCCGGGCCCCAGTCGACCAGGACCTGGACCTGCTCCGGCGTGCCCCCGAACCCGGCGCGCCAGAGGAGGTGGCGGGCCTCGGGATAACCGAAGCGGGCCGCCTTTATCGGGCTCATGGAGCTTGTGATGTCCGGACGCTTCGACTTGCTGGCGCGGCCAGGGGCGGACGATGGGGCTGACGGGGAGGCGGCGGGCTGGGGCATAAAGGCCTCCGGGGAGTTCGGCAGAGGGAAAACGCCCGTGCCGGGCCGGTATTGCCGGTGGAGTTCGTACCCCGCCATCGACCGATTCCCATCGCGGCGTTCACTCGCCCGAGGCGCTGACGATCCAGCCCGCTTCAGGTCACGCTCACGCGGCCGTTCAGCACGAACTGCTGGGACCACCATAGAAGGGTGATCCCGGAGCCCGGAGGGAGCCCCACCCCCTGCACCTGCGAGAACCCGGTCACGGTCCCCGGTGCGAAGGTGTTCATGACCCTGATGACGTCGAAGAACGCCCCCGCGGGTACCGCCCAGTTGAAGTCGATCAGTAAGCTCCCGCGGAAGACCGCCGGAGCCCCGACGATGAACGTGAACAGCTGCGTCTCCGACATCCGGAAGCGCACCGCGGATTCATCGCCCGAGGTATAGATGCCCGCCTGCAGCGGTCCGGCCAGGTCGAGCGTGCTGTTGTTCGTCAGGGGGGCGCCGATGGTCGCTCGCCCGTTCTCCGCGACCGCGATCGTGCCGTTGTTCGTGACCAAAGAGCGGGAGATCGAGTTCTGCTGATCCGGGAGCGTGCCGAGACCGCCCCGGAATCGCAGGTGACCCTGCGGACCCACGAATAGCGGCCCGGCGCCGGTGACCTGCCCGCTCTCGAAGGAGAGATTCGCGCCGATGCGGAAACCGCCGTTCCCGGAGATGGTCGCGTGGCGGAGAGCCGCGTCCAGCCCGCCGAACGTGAGCTCGGAGCCCGCGGCCGTGTACCAGACGCCGCCCCCGCCACCGCCGCCGAAGATGCGGAGGGTGCCGGCGGCGGTGTGGACCTCGCCGTGATTGAAGAAGCGGACGCCGCCGCCCGCGCCGCGGAACGTGACGAGCGACCCGTCCAGGACAGTCACCGTGCCGAAGTTGTGGAAGTGCGCGGCGGGGCTGATCGGATCGACCGCGAAGGCCGCCGCGGCCCGGATGCTGAACTGGCCGCGGTTCACCAGCTCCGTGGTAATGAGCCACGTGCGCGGGAAGGAGACATCGATCTCGCCGTAGTTGACCACCCGGCTGGAGACGGAGCCGCCGGTCTGGCGGAAGAGGTTGTACTCGGAGAGCTCGAGCCGCCCGGTGGGCCCGATGAGGAGCGTGCCGACGCCGACGCTGCCGCTCTGCATCTGAAGGGTGCCGGTGATGCGCAGGGTGCCGACGCCGGTGAGAGACTCGATGACGAAGAGCCCGCCGGCGCTGGCGGCGCCGTCCATCGACATCAGACCGGTGACGGTTAGTTCCGCCCCTTCGCCGATGTGGGCCGTATCGACGTGGAAGTCGCCGACGATGAGGCGGCCCCTTGGGAGGTCCAGGGCTCGCACGGTGCGCAGGCCGGGCGCGTGGGTGGTCCCGGCGTTGTTCAGTGTGAGGCGGTCGACATTCGACAGCACAGCGCTCGGAAGATCGTGGTTCTCGAGGATGAGCAGTGCGATGCTGGTGGCCGTCGAGAGCTGCGGGAAACTCGAGCCCTCGCCCTTGAGAACGATGGAAACCTGGCGGTGCTCAGGGTCGAGATAGGGGATCGTTTCGATGCCGGGGCCCGGAAGTATCAGCGTCCCCTCCGTGATGGTGTTCACCCACCAGTGGCCGCTGCGGAGGACGGAGCCCTGTTTCTCGAGCACGTTGCCGGTGAACGAGAGAATGCCGGAGAGGACCTCAACGATGCCGGCATCGGGGCTCCCGAGAGGGTCGGGCCAATAGGGCCAGGCGCCAACATCAAAGGCGGCGCGGTTGCTGAAGGTGACCCTGATGTTCGTGGGCGTGCTCCACGTCCCGACTTTCGTGACCTTGCCGGCGTTCACGAAAGTCCCCGAGCCCTCCATCTGAGCGCCGAGCGTGATCTGAAACAGCGCACCGGGAAGGCTGGTCAGCGTGGAATCCAGCGTGATGCTGCCCGCTTGCCAGCGGATGGTGCCGACGTTCGTCATCGTCCGCGAGAGGGTGAGGCTGCCGTCGACGACGGCGGTGCGGCCGTGCCAGAGGATGGCGTTCCCCGAGCCCGCGATCGTGGCGTTGTCGAAGTAGGCGTCGGCATTCAGGAGCAGGTCGCCCGCGCCCGTGATGGTCGAGTCCCGGAGCGTCAACCCGCCGATCTGGCGCCACAGCGTCTCGACGGAGATCGTGGAGCCCCCGGTGATGGACAGGGCTTCGGTGGAGGTGAGGCTGCGGACAGAGGTGCTGCCTCCCGCATGCGTGATGACCGGGGCGCCGGGAACGTTAATCAGGACATCGTCGTCCGGCCCGGGCAGAACATCGCCGGACCAGTTGAGCGGGTTATGCCAGTCGAGATCCCCGCCGCCGCCGTCCCATGAGACCGCGGACAGAAACTGACGCTGCTCGAGAGTTTCCAACCGTTCCCAATGGCGACCGCGCATGCAGAGCCCTCCACTGCCGCGGCCCGCGGCGGGGCTCCCACGAGAGGACGTGCAGATTACCGGATCGGACCGCCGAAGGAAGGAAGTTCCTTACTTTCCGCCGGCTTTCTGGTAAAGCTCGGCCACCTTTGGCCAGTTGACCACGTTCCACCAGGCGGCGACGTAGTCCGGCCGCTTGTTCTGGTACTTCAGGTAGTACGCGTGCTCCCAGACATCCAGGCCGAGGATGGGGGTGCCGTCGCAGCCGGCGACCTGCTGGCCCATCAGGGGGTTGTCCTGGTTGGCCGTGGAGCAGATGGTGACATCGCCGTTGCGGACGACGAGCCAGGCCCAACCGGAGCCAAAGCGGCCGGCCGCGGCCTTGGCGAACTCTTCCTTGAAGTGGCTGAAGTCACCAAAGGACTTCTCGATGGCCTTGGCCACCGGCCCCTGGGGCTGGCCGCCGCCGCCCTGGGCGGGTGGAGCCATGAGCTGCCAGAAAAGGGAGTGGTTGACGTGGCCGCCGGCGTTGTTTCGGACCGCGGTCCGCTTGTCCTCCGGGATCTGGGAGAGGTTCTGGATGACCTCGATGGGGTCGGCATCCGCCCACTTGGTCCCGTCCAGCGCCTTGTTGGCGTTGTCCACGTACGCCTTGTGGTGGCGGCCGTGGTGGATCTCCATCGTCTGGCGGTCGATGTGCGGCTCGAGGGCATCCGCGGGGTAGGGCAGCTGGGGCAAGGTAAAGGGCATCGTCAATCTCCTTCGCCCATCCTCCTGGGAGGGCACCGTGGTTTCTCGGACCCTAACAGATCCTGAAATCCGAACCGTGGCCGCTGCGCCAATGTGGAGTGGATGTGGGTGAAGGAAGATTGAACTTGCGAAGCGTGCCGAACCGAGTATCCTGTGGATAACAGGCCCCCGCGTCCCGGGGCAGGATTGCCGGGTCGCAAGAGCGTATGTGGGGGCATCCGAGGCGTCAATCAGGCTGCCAATGAAGGCAAGGCCCGACCATCACCCGCACGGATGTGGGGCGTGGCCAGGCGTGAAACCGGCGAGATGTTCAGCCGGCGGTGGTCGGACTGCCCGCTTCGAATCGTTCTAGAAAGAGCGAAACAAGCGGCTTCGGACGGCGTATTACCAAGGTACTGCGCCGGCCACGAGGGCCGAGCCGGACAAAGCGTTTCCGAGGGTTGAGGAATTCCCGGGACAGAGTTCGCCCAGGACAAGGAGCCGGTGTTTCGCTCCAGCGCGATTGCAGCGGTCAAAGGTCCTGGGCCGTCGTTTGCAAGCAAAGGATTGATATGAGCCGTGTACAGCGATCCAGTCCCAGCCCTCTCGAGCAGGCCCGCCGTCGCCATCGCGTCGGCGTGACGGCCGCTCCTGCGCCGGCTGGCAGCGGGTCCAAGGCTACGCGCCGGGCGCTCAGCTCGGAGGATGAAAAGCTCCTGAACCAGATCATGAGCCAGGAGCAGGACTTCATCGATTCGCCGGCCTTCTACGAGAAGGACGCGGAGAAGAAGATCTACGAGGAGGCTCCGGACATCCAGAAGCCGGACACCTCGTGGTATCACCCGGTGATGGACGATCTCTCGGCCTCCAGCAAGACCCGCACGGTCAAAAGCGCCCAGCAGGTCATCCTGACCGGGGCCGAGGAGAAGGTCCTCTTCCACCAGTTCAACTACGCCCGCTACCGGATCTGGAAGATCCAGCAGGAGGTGTGGTCGAGCCCCACGAAGAAGCCGGTGACCGAGCAGGCCGAAGAGGTCCTCCGCTGGTACCGGCTCAGCGACCGGATCCGCGAGCAGATCGCCGAGACCAACCTCGCCCTGGTGCTGGCGATGGCCAAGCGCACCCGCATGAGCGAGGTGGACTTCGCCGACCTCGTGAGCGAGGGGAACATGGCCCTGCTCCGGGCGGTCGACAAGTTCGACGCCGGCCGCGGGTACAAGTTCTCGACCTACGCCTGCCGCGCCATCCTGAAGGCCTTCAGCCGCCAGGGGATGAAGCTGAGCAAGTACCGCCAGCGCTTCCCCACGGACTTTGATCCGAAGCTGGAGCGGTCCAACTTCCTGGAGACCAAGCGGTCCACGTTCGAGAAGGACGCGGCCGAAGAGGTCAAGCGGATCGTCCTGGAGAACCGGGCGGATCTGACGGATGTCGAGCGCACCGTGATCGAGCACCGCTTCGGCCTCGAGGCCGAGGAGGGCGAGAAGCCCATGACGCTCGAGCAGGTCGGCCAGATCATCGGCGTCACCAAGGAGCGGGTCCGCCAGATCCAGAACAAGGCCATGGAGAAGATCCGCCTGCAGTTGGAGAAGAACTTCCTCGGGACCAAGGAAGGCGAGGAAGAGGTCGGCCCTGACGGCCTGCCGATCACCTCCCAGGGCGGCCAGCCTCAGGAAACCATCTCCCTCAACTGATCAGGGGATCTGCCCCACCACCGTCCGCTACCCCAGCCCCGGCCCCGGCCGGGGCTTTTTCGTGCGCCCGGAAGCCGACGGCCGAAGTTCCCACAAAGCCGGACGGCGCCTTTCTGAAGGCGGCGGTTTCCCCGACCGCTGTCGTTGGACATCCGAATACCATGCCCGGAAGCCGGGTGAACCCGGCATGACCCAGGAAGCCACCAGATGACGACCCTTTCGCGAACAACAACGCCCCCCCCTTGCCGGGCCCCCGTGACGGCCGCGGGCGTCGCCCTGCTGGACCAGTGCGGCGGCTTCATCGCGGCGGTGGCGGCGGAGGATGGCCGCTACGCACAGCTCTCGCGGGTGCTCCCCGGGGGAACGATCGGCAAGCACGTGCGGCACTGCCTCGACCACTTCCGGGCCGCCCTGGAAGGCTTCGACCGGGGCAGCCCCATCGACTATGACCATCGCGAGCGCAACGTCCCCATGGAGTCCGAGCCCGCGGCGGCGCTCGGGGCCATCGAAGAGCTCGCGGGCCGGCTGCGGAATCTCGATGATGCCGCCCTGTCGAGCCCCGTCCGGGTCAGGGTCATGCTCAGCGGTGACGGCCAGGAGGCGGAGCTCGAATCCACGCTCGGGCGTGAGCTGGCCTTCGCCACGCACCACGCCATCCATCACAACGCCATGATGGTGGCGATTGCCTCGGAACTGGGGATCCGGGTCGGACCGGACTTCGGGAAGGCCCCCTCCACCATTAATCACGAGCGCAGCGGGCGCTAAGATCGGCCGGCTCCACGCCTCTGCATGTGCACCGTTTCCGTCATTCCGCTGCGGGACAGGGACGAGTCCCCGATCGGCTTTCGCGTGGTGTGCAACCGCGACGAGAGCCGCACGCGCCCCCCGGCCCTGACTCCGCGCTGGAGGGGTGTGGAGGGAAGCCACCGCCGGGCGCTCTGGCCCATGGACACGGAGGCCGGCGGAACATGGATAGGGGTGTCCGACGCCGGCCTCGCCCTTTCGCTCCTCAACCTGAATCTCGAGCCTGCGATCGACGTATCGGGCCTCCGTGGCATCCAGTCGCGGGGGCTGATCATCCCCGAACTCCTCCGGGAAGCGGACGCCGAGCACGCCGTGCGGCGGCTTGCCGCAATGGACCTGGAACGGTTCGCGCCCTTCCGACTGTTGGCGGTGAGCGGCCCGGACCCGGTCGCGGCCGAACTCCGGTGGGATCGGTCGGAACTGACCGTGGCGTGGCACGAGCAGACGGTCTGCCTGGCCAGCAGCGGGCTGGGAGACTCCCGGGTGCTGCGGCGGCTGGACCTATTCGAGGAACTTGTCCTGCGCCCGGGCCCCAGTCCTGAGCGGCAGGATGAGTACCACCGGCACACCTGGGCGGAGCGGCCCGAGATCAGCGTGCTGATGTCGCGCCCGGAGGCTCGGACAGTCTCCATCACCACCATCGAAGTCACCCCCGAGGGGGATCCCGCGATGGCGTACGAGGCGGTCGGGGCGGCCGCGGCGGTCTCCGGGTGAAACCCGCCTCACGCGGGCGGCTTATGATCGGAACCCGCGCCGAAGCCGGGCTTTGAGGGTTCTAACGACGAATGCGGATCTTGGCGAGCAATCCGGACACCATCGGCGATGTGGTGCTGCGCCAGCCCATGTACCGGGCCCTCCAGGATGCCGGTCATGAGCTCATGCTGCTGGTCCGTCCCTTGCTGACGCCGGCGATCGGGGCCCTGGTCCCCGGGGCGAAGGTTCTCACAGTCGGTACCAACCTCTACAACCCGAAACTTCGGGCCGCGGACCCCTCGCTCGAACCCGTGGCCGCCGCCGCGCGGGAGTTCGCACCGGACCTCCTCCTGGTGGCCCCCTACCAGTGGACAGCGCTCTCGGAGCGGCTCTCGCACGAACTTCCAGGGGCCCGGGTTGCTGCGATGGCCGGGCGGCTCTTCGCCGACCCGCACTACGGGCCGGCCCCGGAATCAAAGCTTCGGGTCACGGACCGCGTGCAGGTGGCGGAGGAGACCCCGGAGGTCCGCAAGAACGAGCTTCTGGCCAGCGCCGTGCTCGGGCGCGCCGTCAACCTGCCAGATCCGCGGCTGGAGGCGGCCGCCGAACACCTGGCCGCGGCGGATGCGGTGCTCTCGCGTCTCGGCTTCGATGCGGGCGCGTACTGGGTCGCGTGCGTGGGGGATACCAAATGGACACGGCTGCGCAACTGGCAGCCGGAGCGGTGGGCGGAGGTCCTGAAGCTGTGGGCGCTGCGCCACGGCCGGAAGTTCCTCCTGATCGGGCAGGATTCGGAGGCCGAGACGGCCCGCAAGGTGCGGACGCTGATGGGGGACCAGGCGGCGGCCGCGGCCGAGTGGTTCGGGCGGGGGGAAGGCGACCTGGATGTGCTGCTGGGGCTGGTGGCGCGGTCGTCGGGGTACGTGGGGCGTGATACGGGGCCGATGCATATCGCCGCGGCGATGGGAAAGCCCGTTCTGGCCGTGTTCGGCGGGGGGACGTGGCCGCGGTTTGTGCCGCAGGTGGACCCGAGCGTCGCGCTGACGGTGGGGACGCCGTGCGCGGGGTGCAACTGGGTATGCCACCTGCCGGAGTCGTACTGCATCAAGGACGTCCCGGTCCAGGCGGCGCTCGCGGCGATGGAAGAGCTGGAGGCCGGTAAGGTGTCGGAGCGCACCGTTCGGGTGATCAGGCCCGACACGGTGCTGCTGAGCAGGATCGGTCGTGAGGGTGCGGAATGGGGGCGGGCTCATCTCACGCAGGTTTCCGTTACGCGGAGAGAACACATGGAGCAGACCCAGTCCCTGACCGAAACACTGGAGCGGACCGCCCGGCAGGCGGGCCGGGCCGAAGTGCTGGCTGCGGAGCTCGAATCCGTCAAGAACGAGATGGCCCGGCGAGAGGCCCTGCTGAAACAGCGGGTCGCGGCGACCGAGGGGCTCCTGCACGCGCGGGAGGCGGAATGGCAGAAGCGCGCCGCCGAGCTGGAGGCCAAGGCCCAGAACGCCGAGGATGCCCTCCGCGCGCGGTTGGAGGCGCAGGTCCGCGAGAAGTTCGCGGGCGAGGAGGCGCATCGCGTGCAGCGCGAGGGCGATCTGCGGACGCGGCTGGCGAAGGTGCAGGCCGACCTGACGCAGGCCCAGGCGGAGGTCAGCGACCTGAGCACGAAACTGGAGCGGGTGCGGGGGGAGCACGCGGCGCTCTCGCGCTGGAGCCGCCAGCTCGAAGAGGAGCTGTCGACGGTGCGCCCGCGCCTGAACGAGCTGATGCAATCCCGCTGGCGCCGGTACGGCCAGCGGCTGCACCTGTGCATGACGCTGCCGTGGGAGAAGGAGTCGGTCAACGGCAACGGCGGCCTGAACGGCAAGCATTGACCGCGCGGTTCGAATCGGAAGAAAGAGCGAGATGATCGAGATCCGACCCCCCCAGATCGTGCGCGCGGACCGACCGGGGTTCGTCCACCTGCCCAGCTGGCCGGATACGCCCGAGTTCCTGAACGAGGAACACCGGGGCATCTGGGAGGCGACCAGGGACCTCCCCGGATGGCAGGACCCCGCCGACAGCCAGAAGCTCTACGAGCTGGCCTACCACAACGGCGCGGTCATCCTGGAGATCGGCGTCTTCGGCGGCCGGTCCGCGGTCGTCGAGTTGCGGGGCGCGCTCCGGGCGATGCAGGAAAAGGGCGGGCCCCTCCCCCAGTTCTACGGCGTGGATGTGGACCCCGCGTTTATCGCTCGCGCCGGAAAGACGATCGCGGAGGCGAGCCTGACCGACCGCTGCCTGCTCTTCCACGGGGATCTGGCCCACTTCGTCCGTGAGATCCCGATCGTCCCGACGATGGTCTTTGTCGACGGCGACCACCGCTACCCCGGGTGCTGGGCCGACCTCCGGATCCTCGCCGATGTGCTGGCGCCGGGGACGCCCGTGCTGTGCCACGATTACCACGGAATCCCCGATGTGCGTCGCGCCATCGACGAGTGGATCGGGTGCGGCGCGTACGAGCGGATGGGCCAGTTCGCGGGCTCGATGCTGCTGAGGGCGGTCGGGGCGGGCTGGCGCAACGCCGAGCACCCGCGGGCGAGGGGCGCGGCCGGCGGACGTGCCCTGAGCGCCGGGGCCTTCGAGATGGTCCGCCGCTCGCTCCACGAGCGGTACCACAGCCCCACCGCGCCGACGCTCCGCAAAGACCGCCACTACTCGAACGTGCGCGATCTCACCCGGGTGGCGCGGCAGGAACTCTCGGGCGACTACGCGCTGCGGGTGCGGAGCCGGAGGGCGGCGTGGCCCTACGCAGCGACCGCCGACCAGCGGCCGCTCCCGCCGACGATGCCCGGCGGGTACCCGTGGCCGAAGATCACGGTCGTGACGCCGAGCTTCAACCAGGGGCGGTACATAGAGGAGACGATCCTCTCGGTGCGCAACCAGGGCTACCCGAACGTCGAGCACATCATCATGGACGGCGGTTCCACCGATGAGACGATGTCCATCGTCGACCGCTACCGCGACGGCTTCACGCACGTCGAGAGCGGGCCCGACGGCGGCCAGAGCGACGCCATCACCCGCGGCTTCAAGATCGCGACCGGGGACATCCTCACCTGGCTGAACAGCGACGACATGCTGGCGCCCGGCGCCCTGGCCGCCGCGGCCATGGCGTTCAGGACCACCGGCGCGGACCTCGTCGCGGGCGAGGTGCACATCTACCGGAACGGGAAGCTCTCGGCCAAGCACCTGACGAGCTGCGAGGACGGGCCGCTGCCGCTGGCAGACCTGCTGGAGATCGACGCGTGCTGGCTGGAGGGCCAGTTCTTCTACCAGCCGGAGGTGATGTTCACGCGGGCGATCTGGGAGAAGGCCGGCGGGCATGTGCGCACGGACCTGTACCACAGCATGGATTACGAGCTGTGGCTGCGGATGGCGCACGCGGGCGCGACGCTGAAGGTGATCGGGCGGCCGCAGGCGCTCTT
>JAEYVB010000379.1 GCA_023429345.1 Planctomycetota bacterium | reverse complement strand
CCGGGCGATCAGCGAGCGGGCCAACGCCCAGGACCTCGCCAAGCTCCTGGGGCCCGGCTTCGTCACGATGCGGCGCGACGGCGTCATGAAGGCTGCCGAGGGACTGACCACCGTCGAGGAAGTCCTGAGGGCGACCCAGGACGCGGACGAGGGCGCATAAAATGGCGACCTTCAACTACAGGACCGCGGCCGGCGCCTCAGCCACCATCGACGCTCCGGACCGCCCGAGCGCGGTCCGGGAGCTGCTGCGACGCGGGCAGACGCCGGTCGCGATCGAGGCGATCACTCTCCGCGGGGCCGCCCGCGCGAGCGAGGAAGGGGACGCCCGGCCGGTGGGCGCCAGCGCGGGTGCCGGCGCGGGCAGGATCTCGTTCGGCTCCGCCATGTCGCGTTCGGAGATGGCGGCGTTCATGCGCGAGCTGGCGACCGCGGTGCAGGCGGGCCTGCCGCTCGTTCAGGCCCTCCGCACGATCGCCCGCCAGGGCCGGAGCGATCGCCAGAAGGCCATGCTCAACGCCGTCATCCACGACGTCGAGCACGGGCGCAGCCTCGCCGATGCCGCGGCCGCGTGGGGCAAGCCCTTCACGGACCTGACGATCAACATGATCCGGGCCGGGGACATCTCCGGGAAGCTGGGGGAGGTGCTGACGCAGTGCGCCGACCTCCTCGACAAGGACGTCAAGCTCCGCCGCTCCATCCTCTCCGCCACGCTTTACCCGATGATCCTGGGGGCGCTGATCGTCGTCGCGATCATCGTCGTGGTGACCGTCATCGTGCCGAACGTCGTCAAGTCGCTGGCCGGCCAGGTGGCCGTGCTCCCGCTCCCGACGCGGATCGTGATGGGCGTCGCAGAGTTCTTCGGCACGTACTGGTGGCTGATCATCCCGGGGGTGGTCGCCGCGCTGCTGGCGCTGAAGCACACCTACGAGCAGCCGGGGCCGCGGCTGTGGGTCGACACGAAGCTGCTGCGCATCCCGGTGCTCGGGCGCCTGCTGCGCGATGTCGCGGTGGCCCGCTTTACGCGGACCCTGGGCACGCTGACCAGCGCGGGCATCCCCGTCCTCACGGCGCTGAAGGTGACCAAGGGGACGCTCAGCAACCGCGCCATGGAGCGGGTGATCGACGAGGTCTGCGAACAGGTCGCGGGCGGGCGCACTATCGCCGAGCCGATGGACCGCAGCGGGTACTTCCCGCCGATGCTGGTGCAGATCGTGAACCTGGGCGAGCGTTCCGGCCGCCTCGACGAGATGCTGAACCAGGCGGCGGGGGCCTTCGAGGACCGCACCGAAACCAGCGTGAAACTGTTCACCACGGCCCTGCCGCCGATCCTGGTGGTGATGCTGGCGTGCGTGGTGGGCTTTGTCGTACTCTCCATTCTCCTGCCCATCCTGCAGATGCAGGAGGCCATCAAGTGAAACTCAGTCGAACCGTTCCCCTTGCTTCCGATCGGAGCCACGCCGTGCACACCCAGCGGACTCGCGCCCCACGCCACGCATTCACCATCATCGAA
Source organism: Planctomycetota bacterium (assembly GCA_023429345.1). Taxonomy (GTDB): domain Bacteria; phylum Planctomycetota; class Phycisphaerae; order Phycisphaerales; family UBA1924; genus JAEYVB01. The sequence continues at coordinate 7,705 of JAEYVB010000379.1, read as the reverse complement.
GTTATTGTCATCGTCGTTATTCTCGGCGTCCTGGCGGCCGTGATCGCCCCGCGCCTGCTGAACCGCATAGGTCAGAGCAAGCAGTCGGTCGCCAAGTCCAACGCGGCGACGCTCGCGACCCAGATGAAGCTTTTCATGGCCGACCACGGGCAGCCCGAATCCGGCGCGGGCATCGAGGTTCTCTGGGAGCGGCCCAGCAACGTCGCCGAGGCCAACTACAGCCCCTACGTCGACAACCCGGACATGCTGAATGACCCGTGGGGCCGCAAGTATCTGCTGGTGCTCCCCGGCGCCCGGAACATCGACTTTGACATCGTCAGCTACGGGGCCGACGGCCAGCCCGGCGGCGAGGGCGAGAACGCCGACGTCGTCGCACCCTAAAGAGCACCCGCGATGGGCCGGCCCCTCCACCCCTCCCACCACTCCCGAGCGTTTACGCTGATCGAGCTGATCGTGGTGGTCGTCCTGACCGCCATCATAGCCGGCATTATCGTCCCGCGCCTGATGCAGACCGGCGAGCGCGAGGCCCGTGCCGAGGCGGATGCGGTCGCCTCTCTGGTGGGCGCTGCCGCCCGCCGCGCCGGCCTGGCGACACAGCGGATCGCGCTCGACTTCTCCGAGGGGCGCTTCCAGGGCATGATGCTCCGCAGCAGCGACCCGGAATCCTTCGCCGCCGCCGACATGCTCTGGGCGATGGACCCCTTCCTGCCCACCCTCGACCTCTCGCACCTGACCCTCGTCGGGGCCACCGCTGACGGGGCCAACCTCGACGATAACGGCTGGCGTCTGGAGCTCGGCGCCCACGCGCGCCCGGAGCTCCTGATCCTCCTCGAGGACTCCCGCGGGCAGCGCTGGACCGTCCTCCTCTCCGGCGATGGCGAGGGCGCCATCGTCTTTGACGGCGAGAACCTCCCGGAGAGCTACGCCGGGCGCGTCGTAGACCTCGACCGTTCCGGGCGGGGGCTCGGGCCATGGTGACACTCCGGCCAATAACCCGCCGCCGCGGCGTCATCCTCATCGACGCCATCATCGGCACCATCCTCCTGGGCATCTCGCTGGCCGCGATCATCGGCCTCGCCGGCCGCGCCATTTCCTCGCAGATCACCGGCGAGCAGCTCCAGACCGCCGCCATGCTCCTGGACGAACAGCTCAACCTGGTCCTGGCCCGCGGCCCGGACGATTACGCCTCGCGCTATGAGGCCGAGGGGGTGTGTGAGGAGCCGTTCCAGAACTTCCGCTACAGGCTCGAGTTTGCCGGCGGCAGCGGCGGGAGTCCCTACACCGTCACGGCCACGGTTTCGTGGACCACCGCCGGGCGCGAGCGGAGCGAATCCGTGCAGACGCTTATGGCCCCGCGGCTGGGCGATGAACCCGACCCCGACCGCCGACCCGCCGAGACCGTCCAGCGAGAGTACTGATGCGAAGCGGAAGGAGACAGCCCGGCCGCCGCGGCTTCACTCTGGTGGAGCTCGTCGTCGCCGCCGTGGTCTCGGCGCTGCTGGCGGTCGCGACGGCCGGTTCGCTCTCGAGCATTCTGCGGGCACGCACCCGTGCCGAGGCCCGGGAGGCCGCCTTCTCCCGCGCCGACCTCGCCGCGGCCCGCATCGCCCGCGATCTCCAGAGCCTGGCCCGAGACCCGGACCTCACGTACGCGCACCTTTCGATCACGCCCGGCGGCGGGCAGGATCCGCAGGACTCGATCCTGATGTTCGTGCGTTCGCTGAGCACCGCGCGGAACTTCGAGGATCTCGCCGAGGGCGGGCTCTACGAGGTCGCCTACCGGGTCTCCGCGGACCCGTCCGGCGTTGGCCCCTCGCTCTGGCGGCGCGTCGATCCGGCCTTTGATCCCGCCCTCGACGGCGGGGGCATCGCGACCTCGCTGGTCAAGGGCGTCGTCTCGCTCCGGCTCGAGGCCACCGACGGCGCCGACTGGTTCACCGACTGGCAGTCCGACCGGGACGGTCTGCCCCACGCGGTCCGGATCACGGCAACGGCCGTGGACGACCGGAATCTCATCCGCTCCACAGCGCGCCGCGTCGTCGCGATCGACCGGGTGCCGCTCCCGCCGCCGACGGACGAAACCACTACTCCCGCTTCTGACGAGGGCGGCCCGACGCCCGCCCCGACGGGCGGGACGGGCGGAACAGGCGGCGGCACGCCGACCGGGGGCCGGCCATGACGCTCCGAGGCCGTACCGCGCCCGCCCCCTCTCGCGCCTTCGCGACGCTCCTGGTCCTCTGGGTCGTCGCGATCGCCGCCGTTACGCTGACGATCCTGAACCGGGCGAGCTACGCGCAGGCCGCATCCGGCCGGGATGCGCTGGCTCGAGTGCGCTCCTACTGGGCGGCCCGCGCGGGCGTCGAGGCCACGCTGGCAACGCTGGAGTACGGCACACTTAACCCCGACACGACCGACGCATTCTCAATTCTGGACGACATGGCCGCGGTGGCCGACGGCACACTTCGGAGCGCCCTGTTCCACGTGGGCTTCACCGAGAACGGCCGTGATGTCCCGGGCCCGATGGATGCCCACGCCCGCATCAATATCAACCGCATGTCGCGCGAGGCGCTCATGACCCTCCCCTACATTACGGAGGACACCGCCGACGCCATCATCGACTGGATCGACGCCGATGACGACACGAGCCCCCTGGGCGCGGAGGTCGGCTACTACCTCGGCCAGACCTACCCCTACGAACCCCGCAACGGCTTTATCCGGTCTCTTCAGGAGCTCGAGCTCATTGTCGGCGTCTACCCCGAGTACGTCCGCGAAGAGGACTGGAACCTCAACGGCCTGCTCAACCCGGAAGAGAACGACGCCCGCGCCAGCGACCCGCGCGACAACGCCGACGGCAAGCTCGACGCCGGCTGGTCAGGACTTGTGACGACGCTCAGCACCGACGATGTGCTCGCGCCCTCTGGCAAGGAGCGCCTCGACCTGACCACCGCCAGCGAGGGGGACCTCGCCGCCCGCTGCACGCTGGACCGCGACCAGGCCAAGACGATTATCGACTACACCGCCGGCGTCGATGGGGCGGCGATGACCGACTTCATCGGCAGCAACCTCGCGACGCTCGCCCGCCGCATCCCGGGCGTCACCCAGGACCAGATCCGCGCCGCGGGCTCCCCCCTGACCGACGAGCAGCTCGGCCTCCTGCTCGACGAGTGCACCATCGGCGCAGCCGAGCCCCTCCCCTGGACGCCCGGCAAGCTGAACATCAACACCTGCCCCACCGAGGTCCTCGAGTACCTCCCCGAGATCGACGCCGTTCTGGCCGACTCCATCATCCTCGAACGCTCCAGCCGCCCCTCCGGGTTCACCTCCATCGTCGAGATGCTCCAAGTGCCGGGAATGACCCGGCGGCGACTCTCTACCCTTTACCCCCTCCTCACGGTCCGCTCGAACGTGTATGTTGTCACCAGCCGGGGCCGCGACACCCGTACCGGCATCGAAACGGAAATAGTCGCAACGCTCGATCGTTCTACCGTCCCGGTCGTGATCCAGGAGTTGCTCGTCCGATGACCCGTCTGCCCAGGAATGGCACTGGTGGCCCGGCAAGGAAGCTGGCCGCGGCCCACGCTCAGGGCGGTTTCTACCGCCTCCTGGTCGCGGAGATCCGCGGGGGCTCCGTCAGCATTATCGAGGCCCGGAGCCTCCGCGAGGCCGATCTCGCCCCCGCGGTCGCCGCCATCATCCGGGACCACAAGCCGGACCAGTTCGTCCGCATCGCCCCCGGCAGCGGCACGGTGTGCCGGAGCGTCGAGTTGCCGGGCGGCGAGGCCGCGGCCGGGGCATTGCCGCTGATGGCCGAGGCCGAGCTCCCGGAAACCCTGCCCCCCCACCGTCGGGCTGCCGGGTTGATGCCCGGGGAGTCGCCGTCCGGCGGGCGGGTCGCACTCCTGACCGGCTGGCGCGACCAGGACACAGCGCCGCCGCGTCCCCTCACCGATACGCCGGAGACCTGGGTCGCCGAGATCGCGGCCCTGGCGCTCTTGCGCGGAGATTCGGGGGTCGCCGTGTACGCCGAGCGCGGCGATGGCGCGATCTCGCTGATCGCCGGCGGGACTCGGACGATCGCCCGCATCCTCGTGGAAGACGGCCAGTCCGCCGCGGGGTGGACCGCGAGCCTCCGCACCGCCGTCCGCGAGACGTGCCAGGCGGCGGGAGTTGATCGCGTGCCGGTGCCCGAGGGGGGCGAGATCACGCTCGAACTCCCGGACGATGCGGTGACCGCCCTTCGGGCCCGCGTACGGGGGATGAAGGATGACGGCCGCTGGCTCGCCGAGTTCGGCCTGGCGCTGGGCGCCATCCTCGTCGCGTCGGATCACAATCCACTGACCGCTTCGCTCGCGACCATGACCGCCGATGGCCAGGCGCGCCGCGATCCGCCGTGGGAGCGCGCCGCGCTCTGGCTCAGCACGCCCCGGAACGCGTGGGCCGTGGTCGCGGCCAGCCTCGTGCTGCTGATCGCCGGGCCGCTGGCGGTCGCGGGCGGGCGCCTCGCGATCCTCTCGGCCAAGAGCGGCGAACTGGAGGCCGGTCGCAAGGAGCGGCAGCGCATCGAGTCGCAGTCGGCCCTTTACGCCCAGCTCGAGCAGCTCCGCTGGCCGATGACCAAGCTCCTGGCGGATATAGCCGGGGCGACGCCGGTCGGCATCGTCGTGGACGACCTGCGTCTGGGCACCGACCTGGGCGTGACGGTCCACGGCACCGCCCAGAATCTTGACCAGCTCTACACGTTCCAGCGGAACCTTGCCACCAGCCGCGTTTTCAAGGATGTGAAGATCAACCGCTCCGAGGTCAGCGGCTCCGCCGTGGAGTTCGACATGGCCGCCGATGTCGGCAGCCCCCACATCGCGGCCAAGCCGGCCGAGGACTTCGGGGCTGTCCCGCTGGCGGTGCGTCTCTACGGAGAGGGCGCCAGCAACACCGCCACACCCGTCGCCCACCGCACGGCCGCATCCACCGGGACTGCCCCGCGGCCGGCCGCACGACCCTCCCGGAACGAGGAACCTCGCGAGAACGGGGCGAGCGGCTCGTCATCCGCACGCCGGGAATCGAGCGGAGAAACGCCGTCACGCCGGCCGCAGCCCGCCGCCCCGGACACCCCCCCGCCGGCGCTCACGGCGGAACAGATCGCCGCGATGGACCGCACCACGGCGATGAAGGAGTGGGTGAGCCGCAAGACCTACCCCCAGCGCAACCCCGAGGTCGATGTCGCGACCAAGCAGCGCCTGGAGGAGGAAGTCGTCAAGCTCAAGGAGCGGATGGACCAAGCCAAGGGGGATCCCTCGTGAGCCCCACACCCAGACTCATCCGCACGTACCGGGGCCTGCCCCGCGCCAGCCAGTGGGCCGTTCTAGCGGGGATCGCCGTGATCGGGTACTTCGCCGTCATCGAGCCCGCGGTAGAACTGCTGGGCCGGTGGAACCTCAAGGCCAAGGAGACCACGGCGGACCTGAAGGCGTTCTCCCGGGAGGCGCAGACGGGCGAGCGGGCGCTCGGCGGCGTCGCAATCGGCCTTTCCTATTTCGGAGAGGTCGCGCCCCCCGGCGATTCCGAGTCTCGAGTTGAGGTCTTCAACCGCCGCATCGCCGAGGTCCTCGAGCGCCACGGGATCCGGGAATCCAAGACGAGCGGTCGCAAGACCTCCATGGCCAAAGGGCCGCTCCTGAACTCGCTCGGCACCGGCGCCGCCGTCACCCGCGAGTTCAGCGATCTCGAGTTCGAGGCGACCCCCGAGCAGGTCACCGCGATTGTTGCCGACCTCGAACGGGTTCCCGAGGTGGCGGGCGTGTCACGCGTGCAGCTCCGACGGGTGGATGCCGAGGGCGGCAGCCGCCTGCTGCGGGCCAACGTCTCCGTTGAGACCTGGGTCATCCAGCGTAAGGGGACCCGATCATGAGCCGCGCCTCCGCCGCATGGGCCGCTCTCGGCTACCCCGGCAAGCTCGCCCTTCTTACCCTCGGCTGCGCCGCTGTCGCCGTCCTGGTCAGTTCACGCCACCTCGTCTCCGCCTTCTCGACCCCGGCGGCCAGACCGCCCGCGGCCGGCGCGGCGGACCAGCAGCGCAAGCAGCAGTACGCCGCGGCCATCGACCGGCACCTGCTCCAGGTCGACGGTCGCTCGCTCTTCTTTATCCCCTCCGCGCCGCCGCCCCCCCCACCGCCGCCTCCGCCGCCCCGAAGCGACGGGCCGCCGCCGCCGCCGCCACCCCCCGCCCGCTACGGGGGCCCCACGATCATCGCGATGCTCAACGACGCTGTCTGGTTCGACAACGGCGTGAAGCTCGAGGTCGGGGAATCCTCGGAATCCGATTCGGTGAAGGTGGTGCGGCTCAATGCCCCCTGGAGCGCGGTGGTCGAGTGGCGCGGCATCGAGTTCACGGTTGACCTTTTCAAGAAGGATGCGGTGGTCGCCCCGGAGCCGCCGCCCGCCGCGCCAACGGATCCCGCCAGCGCCGCCGCGCCGACGGACGAACGCCTCCTCTCCGCCTCGACCCCCAAGGCCACGAACGAACCCCCCGCCGATTCCGGCAAGGAATGACCGCGATGCACACTCGCCGAAGCCCCCGCTCGGCCCCGATCACGGTGGCTCTGCTCCTCTCGCTCGCCGGCTTGGCCGTCCCGTTGCAGGCGCAGGACAACCCGCGCCCGCAGCCGGGCCCCGCGGTCGAACGCGGCAACCTCGATCCCGCGGTCGTGAGCGCCGGGCGACCGCAGGCGACCAACGGCCGCCGCATCGTCGAGGGGCCCCCGACCAAGCTTGCGTTCAGCAACACGCCCGTGTCGGAGATCGTCTCCTACATCGTCTCCGCCACCGGCAAGGTGGTGATGCCGCAGCAGGATGTGCTCTCCCGCAAGATCACGGTCCTGAACGACCAGGAGATCCCTCGCGCGCAGGCGCTCGACATGGTCCTGATGGCCCTCCAGCAGAACGGCATCGCCGTCGTGGAGGGCGAGCACATCATCACCCTGCGCGACATCAGCGAGATCACCCGCCAGGCGGTCCCGGTCCTGGGGCCGACCGAGTCCTCGCTGGCCCGGACGGACGTCGGGACCATCGCCGAGAAGGTCTACCGCCTGACCTACTCCTCCGCCGAAAACTACGGCGACATCCTCAAGGGCGCCCTCCCGGATTACGCCAAGCTCACGGTGGACAAGGACTCCAATCAGGTCGCGATCATGGGCAACATCGCGCTCCTTCAGCGCATGGAGCTCCTGATCTCTTCGCTTGACCGTCCCGCCGCGGGCGCCCTCTCGACCGAGACGTTCATCCTCCGCTACGCCGATGCCGAGCAGATCGCCGAGAACATCCAGGAGCTCTACGAGGCCGGGACTTCGGGCAACAACCGCAACCAGAACAACCGCAACAACCGGAACCAGCAGCAGAACCAGCAGCCCTTCATGTTCCGCGGGCCCGCCGGCGCCGAGCAGGCCGCCAGCACCAGCACGGAGCTGCGCGTCTCGGCGAACGCCCAGCAGAACAGCGTTACCGTCGTCGCCGACACCGCGGTGATCGAGCAGATCCGCCACCAGATCGAGTCGTACTGGGACCGGCCGCTCCCCCCCGACGTCGTTGTCCCGAAGATCTACGACCTGCAGAACACCGACGCCGTGAAGGTCCGCGACCTGCTCGAGGGCCTCTTCGGCCGCGGCACGCCGGGAACCACCGGCGGCGGGCAGCAGGGCGGCCAGGGCGGCGG
>JAEYVB010000315.1 GCA_023429345.1 Planctomycetota bacterium | reverse complement strand
TAGAGCGTGTTGTCCTTCGACGGGTTCAGCGTCAGAACATCCGCCTGAGCCATCCCCGCCGCCATCAGCAGCGCCGCAACGGAAACTGAACGCATCGAGCTTTCTCCCTTCCTGCCATGGGCCGTTCGGTCACCCCGAACAGCCCGGCCATCTCTCTGCCACACAGAATAACCCCTCCGGGCCCCCGTGCACAGGGAATTCCGCCGCAGACCCCCCGAAGTCCGCCGCATGAACCCCCCGCGCCGCAGCCCGCCGCCCCCCCAGCCGGCCCCAGCCCGATAAACAGGGGCACTATCCTCCCCCATGCCCTCGATCGAGCAACTCCAGAAGCTCCTCGCCGCCGATCCAACCGATGCCTTCCTCCTCTACGGCCTCGCCCAGGAGCACGCCCGCCTCGGCAACCACGCCGAGGCCGTCCGCTGCTACGACCGCTGCCTCGCCGCCGACCCCGCCTACGCCTACGCCTACTTCCACAAGGCCCGCGCGCAGGAAGCAGCCGGCGACACCGCCGCGGCCGCCGCCACCCTCCGCGCCGGGATCGCTGCCGCCCGTGCCGCCGCGGATTCCCATGCACTCTCCGAGATATCCGCGTATCTTGACGAGCTGACCCCTTAGAGACCCCGCCCACAGCAGCCATGAAGCCCCTCGAAGACAAGGTCCTGCTCGCCAGGGAGTTCGCCCTCAAGGCGCTCGCCGCTCGCGATCAGACCCGCAAGGAGCTCATCGAGCGGCTGATCAACAAACGTTTCTCCGCCATCATCGCCGAGGCCGCCATCCTGCAACTCGAAGAGCTCGGCATGCTCGACGACCGCCGCACAGCCGCGGAGTACATCCGCACCCGTCTCGCGGGTGGACCCGTCGCCCGCAGCCTCCTTGAGACCGAACTCCTCGAGCGGGGCCTCGAGCCCGGGCTCGTCCAGACCGTCCTGCACGACGCCCTCGAGGGCCAGGACGAGGAGAGCGAGGCCCTCGAGCTCGCCCGCGACAAGGTCCGCCGCAGCCCGGCGCGTCTCTCCCCCGACGATATCCGCCGCCGCGCCTTTGCTTTCCTGATCCGCCGCGGCTTCGACGAGGAAACCGCCCGGCAGGCCGTCGAGACCGCCTCCGAGGAATACCTCGGCCGCCCCTGAGCCACCTTCGAGGCCCCCTTCACGGCAGCGGCTTCTGCCAGATCGCCGGCACCGAGCGGAAGCTCCGCGCTGAGAGATCGCACATCGCCGCGTTGAACACCGTCTCCCGCGCGTGGAACACGCCCAGCCGGTCCGACACGTGCACCGGGTCGCGGAAATCGATCACGCTGGCCGACCGCGTCGGCGGCGGCGCGTTGGAGGGGAACGCCGCCACCGCCGCATCCACCATCAGCGGCTGCGACGAGGGCAGCGGCACCGCATCCATCCGGATGTGCGCCGGTTTCGCCGCGTCGTCGTAGTTCCCGAAGTCCCCCGCCAGCCCCGCGTGCCCCGTCACGTTGATCGCATACGTCCGCGACATCCGGAACGCGTAGTGGGCGTTCACAGTCTGGCAGATCAGCACCGACTTCTCCCGGTACAGCTCCCCCGGCGTCTCGCCCGGCACCCCCGCGTACGTCTGCACCACCAGCGCCCAGTTCGGCAGCGCCGCGTACGGCTCCCCCAGGGCCGGGCTCGCGCCGCGGTTGTCGTCCGCGTACTGCCGGCAGATCAGCCCGATGCTCCGCAGGTTCGACAGGCAGATGGTCCCCCGCGCAGCCTCCCGCGCATGGCTCAGCGCCGGCAACAGGATCGAGATCAGCACCGCGATGATCGCGATCACCACCAGCAGCTCGATCAGCGTGAACGCCCTTCGCATCCATCCATCCTAACCGCCCCCCGGCCGCCCGCCCCGTCCCGCCCCCCGCCTCACGCGGCCAGCGGGGGCCGCGCGCTGGCGGGAACTGTCGCCACAAGCACGCCGCGGCCCTCATTTCCACGCCGTCCCCCGCCGCGCCGCAATCGGCCCCGGGTTTGCAAGACATCCACGCCCTAAGGAGACTGACATGAAGACCACCACGTACCGTCGCGCCCTGGCGCTCGCCTGCGGCCTCGCCCTCCCTGTCTGCCCCGCCCTCGCGGACGATGCCGACACTTTCCACCTCACCGACGAGCCCGGCAACTGGTTCAAGAGCGAGAGCCTCGGTATCCCCCTCTCGATCATCAACCCCGGCGATGAGGTCGACTTCGAGATCAACCAGTGCTGCACCGGCACCAAGCACACCGTGACCATGATCATCAAGCCCGTCGGCTCGAACGCCGACATCGACCAGGACCAGGCCAAGCGCGGTTCGCTCTCCTGCGAGTTCGATATCCCCGGCGTCTACGTGATGGTCTGCAAGGTCCACCCCTACATGACCGCCGTCGTCGCCGTCCGCGACAGCAGCGGCAACATCCCCCCCGTCTCCGCGGCCGCACTCCCCTTCATCGGACACCTCGGCGCGGCATCGCTCCCCGCCACGGCCGTGCTCGACGTCATCACCACCATCGCCCCCGACGAGGCCGCCAAGCTGGCCAAGTGGGACATCCTCGGTCCCCAGGACCAGGTCATCCCGACGACCCCCGGCATCGGCGAGGTCTGGGTCAACACCCAGTTCGAGCGCGTCCCCGGGCAGCTCGACGTGAACGACTCCCTCAAGCCCGGCACCATCACCGTCGTGGACGCCGCGACCTTCACCGTCGAGCGCGAGATCAACGGCCTCGGCGCCGGCGGAATGTGGAACAACCCCCACAACATGTGGGCCGATTTCTCCCTCTCGACCATCTACAACAGCAACTGGTTCGGCCGCTGGGTCAACAAGATCGACCGCCAGAGCGGCGCGATCCTCAACAGCATCGCCGTCGGCGAGGCCCCCACCCATATCGTCAGCTACCCCAACCACTGCTCGCCGCAGTTCGGCACGCTCACCATCCCGCTCAGCGCCGACAACGACCTCGTGAAGGTCCGCGACCAGGGAACGCTCCAGATCGTCGGTTCCGCCACCACCGGTGAGGGGAAAACCCACCCGCACGGCCACTGGCTCACCTGCGGCAACGGCGACCGCGCCATCGTCCCCAACGTCTTCAAGGGCCTCGGCACCGCCGGCTCGGTCTCCATCATGGACACCGCCTCGGGCTCCGTCCTCAAGGAGTTCGACCACGACGCCGCCGACCCCCTCCTCTCCGCCCTGCTCATGCCCATCGCCGTGGGCGAGTGCCACGTCCAGGGCACCCACAAGGCCTACATCGCCAACGCCGCCTCCGGATTCGTGAGCGTCATCGACGTCGACAGCCAGACCTTCCTCCGCAACATCCCCGTCACCCTCACGCCCGACGGCCAGACCGGCCTGGACCTACTGCACACCCTCCAGGTCCCCATCCAGACGCCCGTCAGCCCCGACGGCAAGTGGGCCGCCACCGCCGTCTTCTCCATCACCTCCGTCCCCCGCTCCAGCACCGGCACGCCCGACCCCGTCGCCCTGATCGACACGCCCACCGACGCCGT
>JAEYVB010000308.1 GCA_023429345.1 Planctomycetota bacterium | reverse complement strand
ACCTTCACGCGCTCGAACAGGCGCTCCTGGAGGCGAACGAGCAGGCCGAGGCCGAGGTCGCCCGGTCGCAGGCTGCCCCGCCCCGGATGGCGCGGCGAGGTGGGGTGAGGGGTGCGCATCCGGCGAGCCGCTCGATCATCCGGTCGATCCGCTCCTCCATCCGGTCCATGCGGCGCTCCAGCTGCTCCAGCCTGCCATCGGTGCCGCCGGACTGCGGGTCGATGCTCCTCGCTCGCGGTGCGGCCGGGGATCGCGAGATCTGCACCTGACCCCGCTCCCGCATATGGCGCTCGAACGTGCTCGCATCGTGTTCCTCGCCGTGACCGCCGCTTTCGGGGGCGATCACCACTCCGCGCGCTCGGGGCGCGATGGTCGCCGTGGGCGGCTTCGGCGGCCGCGGTGCCGCGGCCGCTCGGGGGGCCTGGGCGGGCCGCGGAGGCCTGGGTGGTGTGGGCTGCACCTGCATAAAGGCCGCCCGGTGCTCCGCCTGATGCCGGGCCTGCCGCGCCTTCTCCTCGTCCTCTGGCGGGCACGCCAGCGCCGCGGAGGCCATCCCCGCGACGCCAACCAGGATTGCCATGACCACACCGGAGAAGCTCCGCTGAGGCCGGGATCGCTGCGTCATCACCATCGTCAGTCTCCTTGCAAATCGCTTGGCGCCCCCGCTGATGACGCCTAGTCCAGCCATGGTCGGCGGCACGCGCGCACCGCCGAGAAACTTCTGCGTATGTAGCAACGCCTCCGCGTAGGCCCGACGCTGGCGCGGCATCATCGCCGTCACCCACGCGTCGCAGCAGAGGTCCGCCTCTTCCCGAATCTGTAGCCGCACCCACCAAACGAGCGGGTGCCACCAATACACGATGCAGGCCCCCATCTCCACCCAGCACAGCCAGTGGTCCCGCCGTTTCAGATGTGCGAGCTCGTGATGCACGACCGCACGCCGGCCAAGATCATCCAGTTCGTCCCAGAGCTCGGCCGGCAGCACCAGCCTGGGGCGGACGCCGCACCAGATCATCGGCGAGACCCGATCCGGGACCATGATCACGCGGGGCACCCGCCGAATCCCGAGATCACGCGCGGCGCCCGCGACCAACGCACCAACGGCATCGGGGGCCGCAAAGCTGCCCCGGAGCCTGAGGCGGCACACCAGCACCTGCAGCGCCATCAGCAGCACGATCCCAACCGCACCGCAGAGCCAGATCGCCCGGGGTATCACCGGCATCCCCTGGAGCACCGCGACCGCTTGATCCGTGTACAGGCGCCAGGCGGGCAGTGCGGACTCCCTTGCTGCTTCCGCGATCGACTCCTTCGACGCGGTTGCAGGCGGGTTAGCCGCCGTCGTTACCACCTGATCCCTTGCCGTGACGAGAGCTCGATCCTGTCCGAGAGCTGACGGCCGTGGAACCTGACCGGATGGCTGTCCTTCCGGCCGCCGAACCGTGTCCCTTGAGAACACCTGATGGGAAGCTTCAGTACGAATCTTCACGCGATCAGGACCGGGGCGCAGCCGGGCCATGGCGGCGGCCGGTGCCTGGGCTGTCTCTGAATGCTGCGGGGTCGAGCGCGTCGGCACCTCGGCCTGCCGCGGCCGAACGGCGAACGTTGAAACCAAACCTTCCGATGCTGCTCGTGGGTTCCACAGCAAAGGCGCCGGCACATTTCGCGTGACCTCCGGTGCCGGGGGCACAATGACCGGAACCTGCACCACGTTTCGGTCGGCTGAGGACGCAGATCGATCAACGATCGGCATCCGGCCGGATGCCCACACGGCGACCGCCGCTGTCCGGGTCCGCTCCCAGGCCCCGGAAAGAGTCTGTGAGAGACCGGCCCCCCAGCCCCGCAGCGGCAAGGCGGGTGCCAGGGGGGCCATGAGCATTACGACCAAGACAACGGACCACATCCCGTGTCGGGTGGTTGCCCGCAGCGGCAGGACCCGGCAGGCCACCCAGACCAGGAGAGCCACCGGCACGAGCGCCAGGGCGGCGCGCCACAGGATGTCGGTCGTCAGCAGGTCCATCCGGTGCCCTTCCTGTGGCGATGCTCGTCCGGGCGAGCCGTCGCTTTCCGCAAGCGTTCTGCTCAGGCGTCCCGTTCCAGCCGATCGATCAGTTTCTGGAGTTGCTCCAGCTCATCCGGCGTGAAGCGTTGGCTTTCCATCAGGTGCAACGCCAACGGCCCCGCCGCCCCGTCGTAGAGCTGCTCGACCATGGCCCGCAGCCGCGACCCGACGACCCGCTCCCGGGATACTTTGGCACGGTAGATGTACGCCTGACCGGAGCGGTCGCTGGCGACGTACCCCTTCTGCTCGAGCCGGGTGAGAAAGGTCAGGACGGTGGTGTACGCCAGCCTCCTGCCCCTGGCGTGCAGGGTGTCCAGGACCTGCCGAACGGTGCTCGGGCCGGCATCCCAGAGGGCTTTCAGCACCTCGAGCTCCGCCGCCCCTGGTTCCGGTGTCGGTGCACCCATCCGATCGCTCCTTGCGGGCCTACTACACCTGTCGTTGAAAACTACTACACTTGTCGTAGAGTGTCAACCCTCGCCCGTCCGTCACCTCGAATATTTTTTCTGTACTGAAACACCGCGAGGGGGCTGGGCACTCATCAGGATGGCCACACCCCGCCCGTCCGTCGGCTTTCATGAATCGCCCGTCGGCAATCGATCCCAGAAGCGCCCGCTCTATCGTGGCCGACACGAGAAAGGAGAGCAGTCATGCCCGCACGCCGCACGCACTACACGACCGATCACGACACCATCCGCGAGTGGGCCGAAGGACGAGGGGGCGAGCCGGCGGCGGTGAAGCGCACCCGCGGCGGCCGCGGCAAGGGCGACCCCGGAATCATCCGCCTCGACTTCCCCGGCTACTCCGGCGAGGGGTCGCTGGAGCACATCTCCTGGAACGATTTTTTCCGCAAGTTTGACGACAACAACCTCGTCTTCGTCTACCAGGATCGCACCGCCCGGGGCCAGCAGAGCAACTTCAACAAACTCATCAGTGCTGAGAGCGTGAACACGGATGCCATCGGCAACGATCAGAACGACCGCCCCCGCTCCTCCGGTCGGAGCACGAAAGCGGGCAGAACCACGGCTGCCCGGTCGCGCGGTTCGGCGAACAGCGGCTCCGGCTCGACGTCCAGGCGTCCTTCAGGCTCCGCCGGCCGGGGTCGCAGCTCCGCAGCGCAAGCCTCCCGGCGTTCCGGCTCCAAGAGTGGTGCCCGGCGAGCGTCACAATCTTCGCGCTCCAGCCCCCGGACTGGCGCCGCATCCGGCTCGCGCGCCGGGGGCCGCTCGAAGGCGGCGAGCCGCGCCCGCTGACCGCTCGCCAACGACCGGCAAGCCCAGACTCATTTCCCTTCGAACCAGTTCGACCCGATCGCCGAGTCGACTTTCAGAGGGATGTCGAGCTTCATGGCGCTCTCCATGCGTTCAACAATGAGCGCGTGGGCGGCATCGGAGACTTCGACCGGGGCCTCGAAAACGAGTTCGTCGTGGATCTGGAGTAGCATCCGGACGCCCTCGATCTCGGGGGGTTTGCCGCCCCGCCAATGCCCGGCGTGCACGCTCAACCGGCCGTGCAGGTCGATCATCGCCAACTTGATAAGGTCGGCGGCCGACCCCTGCACCACGCTGTTGATCGCGATCCGCTCGGCCAGGGCCCGCTCGCTCGGGTTCCGCGCCTCGATCCCGGTGATCGGACGCCGCCGTCTCAGGATCGTCTCCACGTAGCCGAACCGCCGCGCCTGGCTGATGCACTCTTCAAGGAAGGTGGTGATCCCCGCGAATCGACGCTTGTACCCGTCGATAATCTCGGCCGCGGCCCGTTCGTCGATCTGAAGTCTCCGCGCCAATCCCCACGGGGTGATCCCGTAGACGATCCCGAAGTTGACCATCTTGGCGCTGTCCCGCTGCGAGCGGGTGACATCCTCGGGGCGCACCCCGTGAATCTGCGCCGCGACGGCCCGGTGGATGTCCTCGCCCGCCTCGAAGGCGGCGATAAGCGCCGGATCCCGCGACAGATGGGCGAGGAGCCGCAGCTCGATCTGCGAATAATCAGCCGTGATCAGGACGTGACCCGGCGGAGCGACGAACGCCTTCCTGATCTCGCGACCGATATCGGTCCGGATCGGGATGTTCTGCAGGTTGGGGTCGCTGGAGCTCAAGCGTCCGGTGGCGGCGACCGTCTGGTTAAAGCTCGCGTGCACCCGGCCGGTCCCGGGGTTGATAGCCCCCTTCAGAGCCTCCAGGTAGGTCCCGACGAGCTTGGTGAGCTGCCGGTACTCGACGATCAGCGCCGGGATCGGCGTCTTGATCTCCGGGTCTCCCGCGAGCTTCTCCAGCACCTCGATGTCGGTCGAGGGCCCGGTCTTCAGCCGCTTGAGAACCTTCAAGCCCAGACCGGGTTCTTCATCCTCCGGCTTGTTGAAGAGCGCGCTGGCGAGCTGCTTGGGGGAATCGGGGTTGAACGCGCGCCCGATGGTGTCCATGGCGCTCGCCCGGATCTTCGACGCGAGGTCCTGAATGCGGCCGAGCAGCCGTTCGCGCTGCCGGTCCAGTTCCCGGGCGTCCACCGCGATCCCGTTCCACTCGAGCTCCGCGAGCACCTCCACCAGGGGCAGTTCCACTTTCTCCCAGAGGTCCATCATCCCCATGGCCCGTATCTGCGGCAGCATCAGCCCACGGAGCTGGAGCGCCACATCGGCATCCTCGGACGCGTACGGCACCGCTTGCTCCAGCGGGACGCAGTCGAAACAGCGCTGGTCCTTCCCGGCGCCCAGGAGGTCACCGATGGGGATCCCCGTCCGCTTCAGCATGGCCAGCGCGAGCGCATCCATCGCGTGGCTCGACCGCGACGAGTCGATGAGGTAGCTCGCCACCATCGAATCGCAACCGGACTCGCCCCCCTCGCGGCCGAACGCCGACAGCCCCCGCATCTCGATGCCACAGGCGCGGAACACCAGCAGATCGAACTTGAGGTTGTGCCCCGCCTTCGGGACCGCCGCGTCGGTCAGAAGCGGCCGCAACACTTCCAGCACCCCGGCCTCCGCCATATGCCGTTCCGGCGTCGGTGATCGCACGGGTATGTAGACCCCCGTCCCCTCCTTCACCGAAAGGCTGATCCCGCAGAGCTTCGCATCCCGCGGATTGAGCGACGTCGTCTCGGTGTCCACCGCCAGGACCGGGGCCGCCCGGGCCGCGGCCGCGAACTGCTCCAACTCCTCCCGGCTCAGGATCGCGCGGTACTCTCCGTCGACCTCCCGCACATCCTGCACCCCCGAGGCCTCGAACAACGACCCCGCGTAGTCACGCGCCGAGGATTTCGGCCGCGTCGGCTCAGGGACCCGGCCGCTCACCGCCGCGGGCGCCTTCGTCGCCTCGCCCATGAGCTGCTTGATCTCGTCCTGATACCGGTTGAAGCCCAGTTCACGGCAAAGAGGGAGCCAGCTCTCCAGATGGAACTTCGCCACCGAGGCAGACTCGAGATCGAGCTCGACCGGCACATCGTCCCTGAGCGCCACCAGCTGCCTTGAAAGCGCCAGCACCGAGGATGCCGCCCGCACGTTCTCGCCCCGCTTGCCCTTGATTTCCGCGGCCCGGCGGAGCAGCTCATCGAGCGAGCCGTACTCCTGGATCAGCGCGGCCGCGGTCTTGTCGCCGATTCCCGGCACCCCGGGGACGTTGTCCACCGTATCCCCAATCAGCGCCAGGGCATCCCCCCATTGCCGCGGCGAGATGCCCGTCTCCCGGAAGAAACATTCCTCATCCGTCAGCACATCGGTGTGCACATCGTACATCTCGACCGGCGCCGGACTTGCGGACGGCTGCCCGGCGCGATGCGTCTCACCCCCGCCCCCCGCGCTCAAGAGCTGCTTGAGGTCCTTGTCCTTCGCGACGATCCGCACCCGCACATCGGGGTGCTCGGACCTCATCTTCCGCACCAGCGCCGCGATGACGTCGTCCGCCTCGAACCCCGCAACCCCGAGCGTGGGCACGCCCAGGTCGTGGAGCATCGCGATGCAGCGTTCGATCTGCGGACCGATCAGTTCCGGCGTTTCCTGGCGGTTCGCCTTGTACTCCGGGTAGATCTCACTCCGGAACGTCTCCCGGTCGCCGGAGACATCGAGGGCGACAACCACATAATCCGGCCGCCCGCCCGCCGCCGCCATGTTGGGGCTGTCGCCGCGCAGAAGCTTCAGCATCATGCCGACGAAGCCGAACGACATGTTCGTCGGCTCCTTCGTGACCGGGCTTGTCATTGGGGTCCGGATCGCGTGGAAGGCGCGGAAGAACTGCCCGTAGCCGTCGATGATGTAGAGGGTCTTCATGGGGGGCCAGAATCGTAGGAGAATAGCTCACCCCGTACCCGAACGGCGATTGTGTCGCGACCGGCGCGGGCGTCGACTCGAAAAGAAACGGGCGGCCCCACGGCCGCCCGCCAATCGCTGTAAGTCGGGTCTGGCTCAGAACTCACTCAGCGGTATGCCCGCCGGCGCGACCACGAGAGCCCCGCCGCCCCCGCCAGCCCGATCAGCCCTGCCCAGGCCGCGGGCGGAAGCGGAACGACCACCCCGCCGCCGCCGCCGCCATCGGCGATCCAGCCGCTCCCGTTGCGGTTCGGGCCGATCGCCTGAACGTGCGCCGCCGCAAGGTTGCTGAGAGCCCCGCCGCTCAGGAAGTTGAAGTCGCTCTCGGTCAGCCCCTCGCCGGTCAGATCGAACACCGCCACATCGCCGGCGCCGAAGCGGTTCGCGGGCTGATTGATCGGAAAGAGAATGCGCATGTCGTAGACCGAGCCGCCACCCGCCGCGAACAGGCCGGTCCCGGCCGTCGGCGTCTGGAAAGACCCGCTGCTCAGCGTCTCGTTGAACGTCGCGGCCACCGACTGCCCATCGGCGACGTTGAAGAACACGGTGCTGATGACCTCCCACCCCGTGACATTGCTGGTGAGCGTCAGCCGCACCGAGTCCGTCCCGGTCTGCGAGAAGCTGGCGGTCAGCCACGGCGCGCTGGCCGCCGGCGTGCTCCCCGTGTACGAGTTGTTCAGGTGCATCACGAGGTCAGCGCTGGCCGCGCCGGCGCTCAGGAGGACCACACCTACGACCGCAATCGAGTTCTTCATCATCCTTCCCCTCTCTGGCATGTTCGTGCGCCGAACCGACGACGCGTCACCTTGAACCTACGCCCACTCGGCGCGAATGCCAATGAACTCCGGCACACGCGCGGTGAGACCTGCTTCACCGCGGCACGGGAGCCTTTGAATCCGGGTGATCCGCTTGGAGTGCGGTAAAATGAGCGAACTCTCACCCGCCCCGGCGGTCTGGGCCTCGAGCCGGCGCTGATTCCCGCGGCTCCGCCTCGCCCGGTCGCCGAAACTCGTTTGCCAGCCCGCGAAGCACATCCAGGGCCGGCGCTGCCCGCCGCACAAAGGCAGGCTCCACGCGGTAGTGCACCGCCACCATGGAGTCTGGGTAGTCGGGGATCGACGCCCGCGCCGCGGCGATCACCTGCAGCCGTATCGCTGTCTCCACCACCACGCCCTGCCCGGGCCACACACGGAACTTGACACGCACCAGGTTCGGGCCTTCACCCTCCAGCATGCGCTGCACGCTCGGGGCCTTGATCATGATCCCGGAGAACTGCCGGTACGCCTCGGCCGCCGCCGTCTCGATCCGTTTCGCGGCGGCCGCGGCATCGGAACCCGCCGGGAGCGTCGCGTCAACAAAGACCCGGACGTACCCCACCGGGTGCTTAACCACGTTGGTCACGTTGCGGTTGGCGATGTAGATGACCGAGCCCTGCACGTTGCGCAGCTCGATGTACCGGATCCCGATGGCCTCTACGACGCCGGTCTGGCCGCCGATCTCAACCATGTCCCCGACGTCGATCAGCCCCGTAAAGATCAGCGTGAGCCCGGCGATCACATCCTGCACGAGCGACTGACTGCCGAAGCTTACGGCGAGCCCGATGATGGAAGCGCTCGCGAGGTATGTCTCCAGCGGCAACCCGATCTCTCGCAGCGCAAACCCCGCCGCGATGAACCAGATTAGGAACGCGGCCAGGCTGCCAAGAAACCGCGTCGCCGTCTGCGCTGTGGCGATGGCGCCCAGCCGCGAAGCCAGGAGTGCGCGCCCGGCCCATCGCACCGTCCGCACCGCAAGGTGGGCGCCCAGAGCCACCAGCGCGATCAGAAGTAGGTTGTAAAGAACCTCCGCGTTGGTCGGGTTCAGGCGCACGGACTCTTCTAGGCCGGCCCCGGACCCGTCCGCCCGCCCGCCCGCTCACACGCTGAAGCGGTTTCATCCCCCCCGGGGAGATCGGAAAGCCCGAACCGCGACGGCTCAGCCCTTCCAGGGGCTCTCCGCCGGCCCGGTGTACACGCTCAGCGGGCGGATCAGCCGGTTGTTGGCGTGTTGTTCGCTGATGTGCGCGCACCATCCGCTCACCCGGGACGCGACAAAGATCGGCGTGTACTGGGGCACCGGAATGCCCATCGTGAAATACGTCAGCCCGCAGGGGAAGTCCACGTTGGGATGGATGTTCTTCTTCTCGAGCATGATCTTCTGGACCTGCTCGCCCAGCTCGAACCACCGCCGCGCCGCGTGCCCGCCCGGATTTCTGTTGTCCTGCTCGGCAAGCTTCCTTCCGAGCCCGTGCAGGATGGGAGCCCGGTGATCGCCATTCTTGTAGACGCGGTGCCCGAACCCCATCAGTTTGCGCTTGGTGTCGAAGGCCTTCTGCATCCACTGGTCCACCGCGGGCGTGCCGATCCCCCGCTCTCCGACATCGGCCATGATCTCCTTGAGCATCTCCATCGCCATCTCGTTCGCCCCGCCGTGGAGCGGCCCCTTGAGCGCCGCCACAGCGCCCGTCACGGCGCCGTGCATGTCGCTCAGCGTGCCGGCGATCACGCGGCCGGTAAACGTGCTGGCGTTGAAATCGTGCTCCGCGTAGAGGATCAGCGACACATCCATCACGCGCTCGTACTCGGGCCGCGGCTTCTCCCCCGTCATGAGGTAGAGCAGGTTCCCGGCGTGCGAGAGGCCGACATCTCCGCCCGCTTTCCGCTCGACCAGTTCGCGCCCGTCGATCACGTTCTGCATGTGGCCAATGATCGTCGGGATCCTGGCCAGCAGCCGCTTGCTCTTGCGGAGGTTCGCCGCCGCGTCGACGCTCTGGCTCTCGGGGTCCAGATTCCCCAGGATGGACACGCAGGTCCGCACGATGTCCATCGGCACCGCGGTCCCGCCTTTCAGCATGGGCCCCGCGCCCAGAATGAACTGCACGACAGGCTCCGGCAAAGCCCGCTCCGCGACCAGTTCGTCCTTGAACCGCTTCAGTTCGCTCGCTGAGGGCTTGTGCCCCTCCAGCAGCACAAACGCCACCTCCTCGAAGGTCGCGTGCGCAGCCAGGTCATGGATCTCGTACCCCCGATAGATCAGCTTCCCCTGCTCCACCGAACAGATAGCGGATTCCCCCGCCACGATCCCCTCCAGGCCCTTGGCGAAGGCGGCCTTTGCCTCGGCGGACGACGGACGGGCGGCTGCGGCGGGGGCGGTCGACATCGGATTCTCCATTCCGGCCCGGGGTCCGATCCGGGCTTCGCACGAGGCGGGTTGTAGGTGCCCCAATGGCCATCTGGCCCCGGGTTCCACTCTAGGACGTCCCCCCGGCTGGCCGCGCCTCCGAGCGATGCCTCAGCAGCATTCCGGGGATCCCGCCCACCCCATCGCGTCAAGGCCGTTCGGGCACCTCAAACGACCCGCCCCCCGCTCCAAAGGTCCCGGGGCCGGCACCTGCCACGGGGGCCCCTCACGCGTTCCGGCCTACCCCCTGAGCCGTTCCGTCAGACGCACCAGCCTCGCCAGCAGATCCTCCACCTGCTTCCTCGACGCTTCATCCGTGAGGGTCCCCGCTGCATCAAACTTCCCGGCCGCCTGCCCCATGAAGACGTCCTTCCCGCTGACCAGCTGCACGCCCAGCACCCCGAGCACATGCCGCAGGTGGAAGATGGCCGCGGCCGCGCCGAGAGCCCCGGGCGTCGCGCCGGTAACCGCCGCCGGCTTTCCAGACAACGGCATCTCTTTTGGTCTGGACGCCCAATCGATCGCGTTCTTCAGGACGCCGGGGATCGAACGGTTGTACTCGGGCGTCGAGAAGAACAGCGCATCGGCGGAGCGGATCGCCTCGCGCCAAGCCGCGACGGGCTCAGGGAAGCCCTTCTGGTACACATCGTCGTCGTACATGGGTATGCCGCGGAGATCAAAGACCTCCAGGGAGACCCCCTCCGGCGCCAGTCCCGCCGCCGCTCGCACCAGCATGGTGTTGTACGACCCCGCCCGAAGGCTCCCGGAAACACCCAATATCTTCATGCAGACCTCCAGCCCCACTCTAGACCGCGTTCCGCGTTTCGCTGGAACGTGTCACGCCCGGCCGCCGACCGCAAAACCCGCATCACCGGGACCGATTGTGCCGATCCCACACGCATGCCCACGTAC
>JAEYVB010000304.1 GCA_023429345.1 Planctomycetota bacterium | reverse complement strand
ATCAACTACTGCCCGACGTGCCAGACCGGCGGGCTGGTGCTGGCGGACCGCTCCCTCTCGCGGCTGATGAAGGAGGATTGGCCGCGGACGGTGGAGGAGTGGGAAGGGCTGCGGCCGGGGCCGTGATCGCGTTCACGGGCAACCGGCGGCGAACTTCTGCAGGAAGCAGGTGAAGTCGGCGACGTTCAGGGTGGGGGGCGCGGTGCTGAAATCGCAGTTGGCGTGGTCGCTGCCGGACGCGAATAACTGCAGGAAGCAGGTGAAGTCCGCGACGTTGAGCGCGGGCGGCTGCGAGCTGCCGTCGCAGTTGGCGGCGCACGCCGCCCAGCCGGGGATCGTGGCGATCCAGGCCTGTTCGTGCCCGCCCGGCCCGATCCCCTCGCCCACGATGGTGCGGCCGTCGGCGGAGATGCCGTGGGCGTCGATCCCCGTCCAGCCACTCAGGTTCGCTCCCTGCTCGGCGAGGAACTCCCGCAGGTTCCGCAGTCCCAGCGCCGGCGTCCAGATGAACGACGCGCGCACCGCGTTGGCGCCGCTCGCGGTCCCGACCACCACAAGCCCATCCCCGGACACCCCCCGCGCGTGCGAGAACGTCCCCCCGGGGAGCACCCCGAAAAACTGCATTCCGCCGGCTGGTGTCCAGCGGAACGCCCGGTTGTTGCTCACCCCCGCCAGGATTCCCCAGCCGACGATCACGCCCCCATCCGCCGACGCCGCCTGCGCCGACGTGATCGCTGCGCCCGCCGGGCTGACCAAATCCTCCACACCGGCCGGAGTCCAGCGCACCGCCGTGGAGGTTGCGCCGCTCTGGGAATCGCCCACCGCCACCGCGCCGTCGGAGCTGATGCCCCACGCCTGGGCGGCGTTGCCGGGCGGGAGCGGTGGCAGCGCCACCATGCCGGCCGAGCCGGTCCACGAGAACGCGCCGAAGTTGCCCGAGCGCCCCACGATCCGCTGCCCGTCGCCGGAGATTCCGGTGGCAATACTGAAGGGAGACCCGGCGATCAATCCCAGACTCTGGATGTCACCCTCCCACCGGACCGCGATGCTGCTCTGGGTCCGGCTCTCCCCCGCCGCCACCGAGCCGTCCGTCGAAACAGCCAGCGCCGCGGACTGCGTGCTGCCCGCCAGCACCGGCAGGGGCTGCATGCCCATCGCCGCGGTCCAGCGGAAGGGCCGCGGGTTTCCCACGGTGGTCAGTTCCGCCGATACGCCCACCACGGTGAGTCCGTCGCCGGAGACCGCACGCGCGCCGCTCGCGGCGTGACCGGGGAGCATCCCGAGCCCCTGGAAAGTCTGGGCGTGAGCGCCGGCAGCGAGCGTTGCAATGACCACGGCCCGTGGTGCGAAGTATGCGGCCATGCTATCCCCCTTCGTTGCGATGCTAGCCGCCCGAGAAACGGACACCCTTGGGCGTGTGTTAACCGTGCGGACGCGCTCCGCAGAGGACGTTGACGGAAGTCCCTCCATCGCGGGTCCGGACCACGGCGTCAGTCGCAGCCGGCGGCGAACCGCTGCAGGTAGCAGGTGAAGTCGGCGACGTTCAGCACGGGCTGGGCCGTGGACATGTCGCAGTTGGCCCCCATGTCACAGGCGGCGAAACGCTGCAGGAAGCAGCTGAAGTCCGCAACGTTCAGCGTGGGCGATGCGGAGCTGCAGTCGCAGTTGGGATAACAGAGCGACCCCGGCGTCCACTCCGCGACCCAGTTCGGGAAGTGACCGCCGGCGAGGACACTCCCATCACCCTGAGGCAGAATTGCGTACACCTGTTGGGGAGCGGAGGGACCCGCCGAGTACCAGCGCTCGCCATCCCAGACCATGAGCCCGCGCGCCTCCGTACCGGTCACGAAGTATCCGGCTCCGGCCAGGAGGAGCGTCCGGTCGCCAACTTCGAGCGTCGCGAAATCGCGGATGGCCGAGTCGGCGACGTAGGAGAACGTCGGATATCCGGCGAAGCGGTAGCCCGCCCACGCGGCGCCATCCCACGACGCGACAAAGTGCACCGGGAGCGTGCCCGCGCGATTGAATCCCCCGCCGGCGAACAACCGCGGCCCCCCGCCGAGATCGAGCACCTCGAGGCAGTTTACGTCGCCGAACCCGGTCGATGGCCCGACCGCCATCGACAGACCGCCGCCTACCTCCGCCCAGACGCCTTGGCGGTACTTCGCGAGACTCCTCGCGGGCACGCCGCCGATACTGGGGAAGTGGCCACCGACGTAGAGCGCGGGACCGCCGCCGTCGTCGAACACCGCGAGCGCCGCCGCGGAGACAACATTGGGAACGGAGGCCCAGGATGTCCCGTTGTAGCGCCGGAGGCCGAAGCCCCCGACGATGTAGAGCTCGGGCCCCTGCCCGTCGTCGTAGACCTCCATATCCCGTACACCGGAACTTCCGACCTGGGTCGGGAACCCTGTCCCGCTCCATGCCTGCCCGTTCCACTTCACAACGGCGTTGTGGGTCGGTGGAATAGGGAAGCCCGGGAGGGTGAACGAACCGCCCCCGGCGTAGAGCGCCGGGCCCGATCCGTGGTCGTATACCGCCAGCTTTGTGACGATTCCCTGCTGCAGCTGCTGCGCCAGCGGCACGTACGTCGTGCCGTTCCATCGCGTGACGTAGTTCCCTGCCGATCCCCAGAAGTACCCCCCCACGTACGTCTCGCCCTGGAACTCGATCAAAGAAGTCACGATGTTGTTGAGCGGCGGCGGGCTGCCGAACGTCCCGCACATCACCTGCCCCCAGGCGTCGCTCATCACCGCCCCGGCAGCGACCAGCACCCCAACCCGGCGCACCATGGACCTGTTCATCGTGTGTCCTCCGTAGGGCCGGATGGCTATACCGGCCTCGGAGACCTGGGTTGCACCCATTCGCGGCTCGGATCAGCGTTCGTTCCGTTCCGCCCGCCGTTCGCCTCGCGTTATCCCTCCTGCACCACGCCCTCCTGGTAGGCCTCGACCAGCGCCGCGAGGTCCGCGATCATCCGCTCGACCTCGCGGCCCTCCTGCGTCTCCTTCACCAGCCGCGGCCGCTCGAAGCTCCGCACGGCGCGGACCTTGGGGACGATGTCCTCGCCGCGCTCGATGACGGCGGGGATGCTGCTGAAGGTCGAGTGCTCGGCGAGTTCGATCCCCTCGGGGCGGAGGACGAGCGTGAAGCCGCGGTCGCCGTAGGCCTCGCTGAAGGCGCCGTCGATGGTGATGGCGTTGCCGCCGCGCTTCACCGGTTGCTCGCCCTTCTCGACCTTGACGGGGACGTGGCCGTTGACGACCAGAACATCATCGCCGCAGCCGAAGAGCCGGCCGATCGTGCGGATGAACCCGGCGTCGTGCATGAGGTCGAAGTAGGCGTTCTTCTGCTCCTTGTGCGTGGCCTTGTCGGCGATGAAGTACGACTCGAAGGTGGTGATCTTGTCCTTGCCGAAGAGCGGGCTGCGGGGCCCGCACCAGAGGTACCACAGCCAGTCGGCATCCTCGTCGAGCCCCACCCACCGCTTGCGGAAGGCGCGGCGGACCACGGTGGCGAGCGCATCCATCATCTCGCGCCCGGCGACCTCGCGCCCGTCCACCGTCAGCGTCTGGAGCGAGCCGTCGGCGTTCACCGGCACGCAGGCGTGGAAGATGAGCACCTCGTCGCGGCGCGTCCACATCCCGCCGCGCCGGACCATCCACGTCATGTGGTTGCGCAGGTGTTGCGACTGGGTGAAGCTCTCGCGGATGCGGTCCATGCACTGGGCCTCCGCCGGCGAGTAGGCGTACGGGTCGCCCGGGTCGATCGTCGGGAGGTGCGTGTCGCGGAGCGGGTGCTCGACGCCGTCGATCGTCACCGTCCCCTTCGCGTGGTCGATGCGGTGCAGCAGGCGGCGGCCCTCGAGGTTCCACTCCGGGTGACGCTCGATCATGCGGCCCTCGGCCTTGAACTGCATGATCGCGAGGGCCTTCTGCATCCGCGCGACCACCAGGGGCTCGCGGTGCCCCGTGCCCTTGGGGATGAAGCACTCCGCGGGGTCGTCGGCGTAGCACTCGCGCACGAGCGCCTCGAGGGGCGTCGTGAGGATGCCGTACCCCTCCTCGAGCTGCGCCGCGCGACGGTAGCGGGCGCTGAAGCGCAGCACCGTCAGGATGCAGGGGTCGTGCCCCAGGCTCGCGCCCATCCAGATCGTGTCGTGGTTCCCCCACAGGAGGTTCACCTTCGGCTGGGCCATCAGGATGTCGATGACGCGGTCCATCCGCGGGCCCCGGTCCCCCAGGTCGCCCGCGACCAGGATCTCCTCGACGGCGAGGTTGCGGATCAGCTTGGCCGCGGCCCGCACCGCGCCCCAGTCCTTGTCGTGGAGGGCGAGCTGCTGGAGCATGTCGCGGCAGTACCCGGGGCGCTGGCCGCTGGCCATCTCGGTGAAGAGCTCGCGGTACTCGGTCGGCAGGAGGTCCTCGTAGTGGCTCCGGCGGTAGGTGGCGCGGAGGGCCCGCACGATCTCGAACTGGAGGGAGAGTGTCTCGAAGGCCCACTGCGTCCGGGCGCCGCTGGCGACGATCTCGCGGCTGAAGCGGTTGACGTACTCGCGCGGGTAGTAGAGCAGGGCCAGGAACCGTGTCTGCTCCGCGGCGCTGAGCCGGTCGTCCAGCACCTCGGCCACCAGCTTCCGCAGGGCGCCCGAGGCGTTGTGGATGACGTGCCGAAGCTTCTGGTCCTCCCCGTGGACGTCGGAGATCACGTGGACTATCCCCGCGGGCAGGTCGAGCTTGGCCCGCAGGCCCGCGGCCTCGGCAATGGCGGCCTCGGCGGTTGGGAAGCGGGCGGAGAGCGCGCGGAGGAGCGCGAGACGGTCTTCGGAGGCGGTATGCATGGGGTGCCCTCGCCCGCGCGGCCGGCGCGGGGGACGATCGTAGAGCGCCTGATCCTGGCCGCCCTCCCCCGCCCCGCGTCTCGGGTTACTCGCACCCCGCCGCGAACTTCTGCAGGAAGCAGGTGAAATCGGCGATGCTCAGGGCCGGCGCGGTGGCGCTGTTGTCGCAATCCGCGTAAAAATCACCGGCCGCGAAGCGCTGGAGGAAGCACGTGAAGTCCGAGACCGTCAGCGCCGGCGTGCCCATCGAGCCGTCGCAGTTCGCGTAGCACACCCACTCGGGCCGCAGCCGCGCGGCGAAGGCCTGCTGGAACTCGCTCTGCGGCTGGTGCAGGGCGCCGAAGACGGTGCGGCCGTCGCCCGAGACGCCCACCACCTCCATCCACTCGGCCGAGACCGGCACGCCGGAGGACTGGAGGAGCTGCTTCAAATCCCGCCCGCTGAGTGCCGGGGTCCAGATGTACCCGGCCTGCTGCAGCCCCGACGAGCCCACCCCCGCGATCACGAAGCCGTCGTCCGACACGCCCCGCGCGGTGCCGGAAGACCACCCCGGCGGCAGCGGCAGCAGCACCCCGCCCGCGGCGGTCCACCGGGCCGGGTCGTCCGCGCGCCCGACAATCACGCGTGCATCGGGCGTGATGTCCCACGCCTCGGAGGCCGACGTGCCGGGCGGGAACGGGAGGTCCTGGCAGTCCCCGTTCTCCGACCAGACGATCGCCCTGCCCCCGGCCTTCCCGACGATGCGCGTGCCGTCGGTGTTCAACGCCCGCAGCGTTGCGGCGGGGGGAAGCCCTTCGATCGGGCGC
>JAEYVB010000217.1 GCA_023429345.1 Planctomycetota bacterium | reverse complement strand
GCTCGAACACGCGTACCGCCTGCACGCCGCGGCGGCCGCCGGGGGGGCGCCGGCTTCCCTGTATATCCACCCCGACGGCGGGCACGCGTTCAACTTCTGGGGCGAGCCGGTGCTCGAGTCCGTGATGGTGAACTTCGCGCTCCACTACCTCGACGACGAGCGTGCGATGGGCACACGCGACTTCTACCGTGCCCTGCGGAAGTCGGAGGCGGACGCGAACAATCAGACCAAGAAACCAATGTCGTTGCCGGAAACCCCGCCCTCGGGCTCGCCCGCCGAATAGGAGCTGAACACGGCGACGATTCCCAGTCAGAGCTTCTTCTTGTCTTCTTCATCCTCGTCGAGGAAGTCGAAGTCGAAATCGCTCACACTGCTCTCATCCAGCCTCGAGGTATCGATCTCATCGTCCAGGTCGGAGCTCACGGGTTTGGCCGCGGGCTTGGCCGCCGGCCTCGGCGCTGAGGGCGACGACGTCTTCCCGGAGGGGCTGCTGGGGCGGGCCGAGGGCCCCGCCGCGGCGGTCACGGGCTCGGGCGAACTGCCGGCGGCGAAAGACCGCTTGGCGTCGACTTCCGCCGGCTGCCCGTCGATCACAACGACGAACACGGCGGGACCGACGGCGAGGACATCGCCCGGGTTCAACTCCGCTTCCTGCACCCGTTCCCGGTTGACGTAGGTGCCGTTGCTCGAGCCCAGGTCGCGCACCATGAGCTTGTCGCCAGCGATGACCACTTCGCAATGCTCTCGGGAAACGCTGGAGACCGGCACCCGGATGGTGCACTCGGGCTTTCTTCCGACGACGAGCCGGTCTTTTTTCATCGAGACCGGTTTCTTCGAGCCATCTTCCTGCACCAGCACGAGGGTGACATTCACGCCCGGCGTATCCTTCCTGAAAGGAAGCGGCCAAGGCCGTAAGTAGAGACCATCACGGGACTTCCGCTACGGCCCGCGGCCTTGACCCCCTTTCCATGAGTCACGATACCTTCTCTCTCCCGGTACGGCAACGCCCGGTGGTCACCCCGGCCGGCTTTCTGGCGGGGGAGAACGCCCCCCCCGTGCGGTCGCTGTACATCCACGTGCCCTTTTGCTTCCACAAGTGCCATTACTGCGATTTCTACAGCCTTGTGGACACCCAGGATCGTCAAGACGCCTTCGTGGACCGGCTCGTTAGGGAAATGAAAGCCTGGGCCCCCTGGAGCGAGGGGGCACCGCTAGAGACGGTCTTTGTGGGCGGGGGCACGCCCAGCCTTCTGCGGCCGGATCTCTGGGAGCGCGTACTCGCGGCTATGGCCGGGGCGTTCGATCTCTCGGCCATGGGCCCCGGCCCGGGCGAGTTCACCGTGGAGTGCAATCCGGAGACCGTTACGCCCGAACTGATGAGCGTGCTGGCGGCGGGGGGCGTCAATCGTGTGAGCATCGGGGCCCAATCGTTCGATCCACGGCACCTCAAGACGCTCGAGCGCTGGCACAACCCCGAGAACGTGCCGCGGGCGCTCGAGATGGCGGGCGCGGCCGGGATCACGCGGCGGTCGATCGACCTGATCTTCGGGATCCCGGGGCAAACCCTGCCGGATTGGGAGGCGGACCTCCGTGCCGCGCTATCGCTGGGACTCACGCACCTCTCCTGCTACAACCTGACCTACGAGCCCAAGACGGCCCTGACGGCGAGGCTCCAGCGCGGGGATTTCCGTCCGGCGGAAGAGGACCTCGAAGTGGAGATGTACGAACGGACGCTCGCCATGCTGCGGGCGGCGGGGCTCGAGCGGTACGAGGTCAGCAACTACGCGCAGCCCGGCGACGAATCGCGGCACAACCTGGCGTACTGGCGACAGCGTGAATGGCTGGCGCTCGGACCCTCGGCATCCGCTCATGTCAGGGGTCATCGATGGAAGAACCTCCCCCGTCTCGATGATTACCTGCGGACGGATGTAAGCGGCTTCGCCCCGGTGACGGACCACGAGCCCGCGAATGCGGAGCGGGCGCTCTCAGAGTGGATCATGACCTCGCTGCGCCTCACGGAGGGCCTCGACTCGGCGACGCTCATCCGTCGCGCGGCGGATATCAGCCGGCCGCGGCTGGAACTGCCTTCGAGGCTGCTCCGCGCCGCGTACGCGTACGAGGAACGAGGGCTCCTGCACATGTCCGACACCCGCTGGGCATTGACCGACGCCGGATTCCTGATCGCCGACGCGATCGCGGGGGATCTCATGGCCTGCCTGCGCTGAGCCCGGTCCGTTCAGGCCTCGGGCTCGTCGGTGCTTTCCGTGCTGGGCCCGGCCGCCTCGACCAGGTCCGGCCGCTGCATGCCCAGGCGCTTCAGGAGCGAGATCAGGTCCCGCGGCCAGGGGGAACGCACGTCGACCGTCTCACCGGTGGTCGGGTGCTTGAAGGCGAGCCGGTGAGAGTGCAGCGCCAGGCGCGGCGCGACGCCGCGCGTCGCGCGCGGGCCGTAGAGCTCATCCCCGAGAATGGGGCAGCCGATCGACTCCAGGTGCACCCGGAGTTGGTGAAGGCGGCCGGTCAGGGGACGGCACTCCAGGAGCGCGGCCGCGCCGCCCCCGATGGTGGAGGTTTGGAGCACGCGGTAGGCCGTCGTCGACGGCTTCCCGGCGGAGGAGATCTTCGCCAGCTTCATCTCGTCCGTGGTCTCGAGGATGGGACGGTTGATAACGCCGGAGGGCTTGTTGGGGGCCTTGGCGGTGACGGCCCAGTAGAACTTCCGGATCTCGCGCTTCGCGAACGCCTCGCGGAGCGCGTCGTAGGCGCGGGGCCGCAGGGCGAACAGCAGCAGGCCGCTCGTGGTCCGGTCGAGCCGATGGAGCAGGCCAAAGTCGCGGGCGCGGCCGAGGTTCTGGAGCTGGGGACCGAAGTGCGCGAAGAGGCCGTTCAGGAGCGTGTCGCGCTCGTGCCCCTTGCCCGGCTGCGTGACCAGCCCGGCCCGCTTATCGACCACCAGCACGTCTTCGTCCTGGTGGCGGAGCTTGTACGTGATCCGCTCGTTGGGTTCGACGGAGAGGTTCATGGGCCCTGGTTCACGGGCAGGCCTCCCGGTCGAGGTACCAGCGGAGCTCGCCGCCGGTGGGGCGGACGCCCATGATCGGCAGGTCCTCGGTCGTTTCCGTGCCGGAAGCCACGCGCGCGATCGCGCCGCGCTTGCGGGCGCCGGTCACCATGATGGCGATGAAGCGGGAGGCGTTGAGGAGGTCCAAGGTCATGGTCACGCGGGGCGGCGGCGTGACGGTCGGCCCGTCGTTGATCAGGACCAGGCGGCCGCCCGAAGCGAGCGCCGGGGAGCGCGGGAACAGGCTCGCGGTGTGCCCGTCATCGCCCATGCCGAGCACGACGTAATCAAACCGGTCGTGCCCCTTCTCGCGCCACTCGAGGTTGGTCCGGATCTCGCGTTCGTATTCCAGGTCGGCGGAATCGCTGAGCGCGTGCATCGCGTGGACCTGGGACGCCGGGATGTCCGAGTGCAGGACCAGCGTCTCGCGGATCATTTTGTAGTTGCTGCGGTCGTCGTCCGGCGCGACGCGGCGCTCGTCCACCTGCCAGAGGTGGGTCCGCTTCCACGGGAGGTCGCGGAAGTTCGGGTCGTACATCAGCCGGCGGTAAAGCGGCTCGGGCGTGGACCCGCCGGAGAGGGCTAGGTGAAAATCGCCGAACGTCCGGGCGCAGCTCTTGGCCTGGAAGAACAGGTCGGCCGCCATCGCGTCGATGAGTTCGTCCACCGTTTCCCGGACTACCACCCCGCCGGGAAGGTTCGGCCGCGGCAGCCGGGAGCCGGGGCCAACAGGCGAGACCTGGATTTCCGGATCGCTGGACACAAGGTATTGTGGCCGGGAGGGAACCCGATCGCCAGTGGCCCGGCCGAGTATTTCCAGGAGGCCTATTTGAGCGGATGCTTCTTGCGCTCTTCCCGGGCCTTGTTCCATTCAGCAAGGGCCGGCGGGTGCTGCTTGACGAACTTCACGAGCTGGCTCATGCTGACGCCGAGACGGACGGCCGCGCTGTCCGCCTCGAAGCGGGCGGAGGCGACCATGTCCATGGCCTCCGCCAGCATGGCCGGGAAATCCCGGTGACGGGGGTTGCAGGCGATCTGCCCCGCCGCCGAAACCCGGGACCGCCAGAGCCCGGAGCGGACATCGCCCGCGGGGACCGGGCAGCGGATGTGCGTTGCCAGGTTCAGCCGCAGGCGGAAGGTCGCCACCCGCTTGTTTTCTAGCGAACTGCGCCGCTCCGACGCGTGGGCCATCACGCCCGTCGGCGTGTGGGTGAGCATCACCTTTGTCTCGACTTTGTTCCGGTTCTGCCCGCCGGGTCCGGAGGCGCGACCCTTTCCGAT
>JAEYVB010000154.1 GCA_023429345.1 Planctomycetota bacterium | reverse complement strand
GTACTCGGTGATCCCCTCCACCAGCCCCAGGATGGCCGCTTCCAATACGTTCATGCGCATCCTTGCGGGGAGGGAACTACTTCGCGGCCGCGCGGGCCTTCCATTCGGCCGCCTTCTCCGGTTTCTGCCACTTCTCGTACATCGTCGCGAGCGAGGTGGCCGCGTTACTCACCCGCGAATGCCCCGCCGGCAGCACGCGGGCCAGGTGCTCGTACCCCCCGAGCATGAGGGTCTCGGCCTCCTCGTACTTCGCCTGGTCCGCGAGGCACTCCCCGACGTTCATCTTCGCCTGCCCGTGCATCCAGTGATCCGCCGGGATAATCGCCCCCAGGCCCGCCAGCATCTCGCGGAAGATCGGCTCGGCCTCCGCCGGTTTCTTCAGGTCCAGCAGCAGCAGCCCGAGGTTGTTCATCACCACCAGCGTGGGCTGCGCACCGGGACCGTCGATCCGCCGATGGATCTCGAGCAGCCCCCGCATCTCCCGCTCGGCCTCGTCCAGCCGCCCGCCCAGTTGCTTCATCCGCGCCAGGTTCGCCCGGTACACCAGCGTCGTCGCGTGCTCCTCACCCACCACCCGCGCCGCCACCACGCGGATCTCCTCGAGCAGCCCGATCGCCTCGTCGTACTTCTTGAGCTGCTCGAGCGTCAGCGCCAGGATGTTGGCGGTCGTCAGCACCTCCGTGTGCTCGTCACCGAAGATCCGCCGCTTCGCCGCCAGCACCTCGCGCAGGATCCGCTCCGACTCCACGTACTCTCCCAGGTCCTTCAGGATCGCCGCCAGGATGCTGCGCGCCTGCAGCGTGCCGCGCCCGTCCGCCCCCTCGGCCCTGCCCCAGGCGAGGATCAGCTCCTCGGCCACCGTCTTCGCTTCCTGGAGCCGCCCCAGGTCCTGCAGCACATCCGCGATGCTCGCCATCGTCTCCAGCGTGTCCTTGGCCGTCTCCCCCGCCACCCGCTTCTGCTGCGCCAGCGTCTCCTGGTAGATCTTCAGCGCCCCCTCGTTATCCCCCTCGAGCTGCCGCACGTACCCCAGCAGGCTCTGCGTCAGAAGCGTGTCGCTCGCCTCCGGCCCAAGCGCCCGGCGCCGGGCCTCCAGCGTCTCCGCCAGGATCGCGCCCGCCGTCGCCAGGTCCCCCAGCTGCAGGTGCATCGCGCCCAGGTTGAACTGCGTCGTCAGCGTCTCCGGGTGCTCCGCCCCGATCGCCGCCCGCCGCAGCTCCAGCGTCCGCGTGAACTGGTCCCGCGCCTCGGCGTACCGCGCCAGCTGCCCGTACGTCTCCCCCAGCGTCTCCCGCAGCGACGCCTCCGTCTCCGGATCGTGCTTGAACGACTCCCCCACCTTCGCCGCCGCGTCGTCGATGATCTCCTTCACCGTGATGTCCCGGCCCATCGCCTTCTCGGGATCGATCGACGACAGCATCGTGTGCAGGAAGTTCCCCGCCGCCTCCGCCCGCAGCCGCTGGTTCGATTCCTCCAGCCGCGCCGACCGCTCCGAGACCACCGCCTTCTCCGCCAGCGCCCGCTGCACCGACTCCGCCGCCCGCGCCTCCCGCTCCGCCTCCGCCGCCCGCTCCGCCCGCGCCAGCCCCACGCTCGTCCCCACGATCCCGCCCACCAGCGCCAGCACCAGCGCCGACCCCGCCAGCACCGGCGCCCGGTGACGCCGCAGAAACTTCCGCGCCCGGTACCCCGCCGACTCCGGCCCCGCGATCAGCGCCCGCCCCGCAAAGTAGTTGCGGATGTCGTCCGCCAGCTCCGACGGCGACCGGTACCGGCGGTCCCGCTCCTTCCGCATCGCCTTCAGCGGGATCCACTCGAGCTCCGACCGCAGCTCCCGCGCCAGCGCATCCAGCCGCGTCTGCCGCAGCTTCGCCGCATCCGCCGCCCCCTCGCCCATCGACGTCAGCTTCGTGCTCGGCCGCGGCGGCTCCACCTCCCGGATGATCCGCTGGATCTCCGCGTACCCCGCCCGCCGCAGCGTCTGCGGCTCAAACGGCAGCCCCCCCGTGAGCAGCTCGTACAGCAGCACGCCGAGGCTGTAGACGTCCGTCCGCGTGTCGATGTCCAGCGCCCCCTGCTCCGCCTGCTCCGGGCTCATGTACTCCGGCGTCCCGATGATCTGCCCGAACTCCGTGAAAATCGTGTTCTGGCTCAGCGTGTGGCTGATCGACTTGGCCACGCCGAAGTCGATCACCTTCGGCACCGGCTTCCCGTCCTTCAGCGTCACCAGCACGTTGCTCGGCTTGATGTCCCGGTGGATCACCCCCTTTGTGTGCGCGTGCTGCACCGCCTCGCACACCGGGATGAACAGCTCCAGCCGCTCCCGCACCGTCAGCCGGTTCCGGTCGCAGTACGCCGTGATCGGCTCCCCCTGCACCAGCTCCATCACGAAGTACGGCCGCCCCTGCCTCGTCGCCCCCGCATCAAATACCCGCGCGACGTTCGCGTGGTCCATCACCGCCAGCGCCTGCCGCTCCTGCTCGAACCGCGCGATGATCGCCCGCGAGTCCATCCCCGGCTTGATCACCTTCAGCGCCACCCGCTGCACCATGGGCTCGCGACGCTCCGCCAGCCACACCGTGCCGAAGCCCCCCTCCCCCAGCAGCTCGAGCAGCTTGTACGCCCCCACCATCTCACCCGGGCTCTCCCCCGGGATCATCCCCACGCCGACCGCCCCACCCCCCACGCCCGACCCCGCCGATGCGCCCGCCGACCCCAGGCTCATCGTCGCCGTGTCGTGCTCCACGAGCAGCGCCAGCGCCGCCCGCGCCAGCTCCTCGCCCCCCGCGTTCGCCCGCACGAACGCCTCCCGCTCCCGCGCCGGCAGCACCAGCGCCGCCGCCGCCAGCCGCCGCGCCTCCGCAGACAGGTCCTTGGAAGAATGTGCCGAGCTCATGGGTGACCGGTCCGTGCAGGTGCTCGCAGGCAGGGCCGCGCCCTTCCCGTGGCCCAAAGATAGGTCGCGCCGCGGCCGCCTACACCGGCATCTCAAACGACGCCACCGTCAAATCGTCCCGGTACGAATCCGTCCCCGCGAACCCGATCAGCCCCTTCAGCAC
>JAEYVB010000152.1 GCA_023429345.1 Planctomycetota bacterium | reverse complement strand
CTGCTGGTCCGTTCGCTGGTGCAGACGACCGATTTCCGGACCGAACCCACGGAGATCGTCCGGATCGTGAAGGAGCTCCGCGAGCAGGGCAAGCTCAGCTCGGCGGACGACATCGCGAGGCTGTCGGAACGGTACAGCAGCATCCCGGCGGTGCAGATCTACGCCGCCAGCCGCATGCGGTTGTTCGATGTTTCGCGGGCCGTGGACCTCGTGGACCGGGCCATGGCCGCGAGCCCCACCGACCCGACGCCCGCGCGGCTCGCGACCGAGATTTACTTCGAGATGGGCCGGTGGCGTGAGATGATCGCCGCGGCCGAGGCGTGGCGGGACCGCGACGGTTCGCGGTCGGCCGAGCCCGACCTTGCCATCGCGCAGGCGTGCCTGGAGCTGAAGCAACCCGCACGGGGCATCGAAGCGCTGCGGCCGCACCTCGAGAGCGCCCTGAGCAGTCCCGACGAGGGGATCAATCCCGGTATCGTCAACATCTACGCTCGGCTGCTGATCGCTTCAGGGCAGGAGCGCCGGGCGCTCGAGGAGCTGACGCCGGTCTTCGAGGCCTCGCCGGCGCTCCGCGTGATGGTCGGCATGAGCTTGGCCGGGATGCATATCGCGGAGTACGACACGGCCCGGGCGTGGCGTGAGAGACTTCTCGCGATGACGCCAGTCTCGATGGATCAGCGGCTGGCTGCCGCCAACGTCCTGGCGATGCTTTCCTCCCGTTTCAAGGACAAGAACCGGCAGCTGCTCGAAGAAGCCAAGGGCGAGCTCGTCGCGATCACTACCGGGGAGGAGCCGGCCACGGCGCTGGTCTGGGAGCTGCTGGGCATCATCCACACGCAGCTCGGGGACAATGAGGCCGCCAAGCCGGCGTACCGCAAGGCGGTCGAACTGGATGCCACGCGGTACGACTCCATGAACAACCTGGCCTTCCTGCTGATGAACGAGGGGGCCCTCGAAGAGGCCCTGACGCTCGCGCAGCGCGCTGTGGAGGGCGGCAAGTCGGCCAACCCCAACCACCTCGATACGCTCGCGTCCATTCACAACCTGCTGGCAAGCTCGGCGCCTGAGGCCGGGGCGGCATCGCACCACGACGCCGCGGCGAAGCTGTACTGGCGAATCGCGAGCATGGAAACCCGGGATCCCGCCCGGCTCCGGACGGCCCTCGCGGAGGCGATGCAGGCGGCGAACCTTGCCGGGAACTACGAGTTGGCTCTCGCGGCGGTCGAGAAGTTGCTGCTCACCGGCCTGGATGCCGATCTGGCGGCGAAATGCCGCAACAACGAGGCTATGTTCCTTCTTCAGCTGAACCGCGGTCGCCCTGATCTTGAGCGGGCGCTCAGCTCCGCCCAGTCCGCCGTCCGGCATCAGGCGAGCGCCTCTCACCTGGACACGCTCGGCTGGGCGCACCTCGCCCTGGGAGAGACTGCGGAAGCGCGGGGCGCGTTCGAACGGGCCATCAAGGCCGCCGGGGCGGAGGTCGGCCCTCCCGCGGCGTCGGTGGTCGGGCTTGCGACGGTTTTGGCGGGCCACGACCAGGCGGGCCGGGCACAGGCGGCGCAGCTGCTCGCCGGGCTCGACGTCGCCGCGCTCGACCGGGTGACGCGGACGCGTTACGACCGGGTGAAGGCGTTGCTGTCCGCGCCGACTCCCTGATCTCCCGATCCTGAAAGAGCGTCTCATCCACTTCTCACGCCGGCTTCGCGCCGGCGTGTTCTTTTGTGGGCTGGTCGCGGGCGATTTCGGCTGCCCGTGAGGATCCCGATTTGGACAGTTTCACGGCTGTTTCAGGGGACATTCAGCCACCCGGACCACACTTGGCTCGGACCAGCAGACGTTGTGCGGGTCTCACGATTCAAGTTCCGTCGCCAAGCACAGGCAGAAAGAGAGAGGAGATTATGAGGGGACTTACAGCGGCGGCCGTGGCCACTGTCCTGGCCGCCGGCACGGCGGCCCAAGCCGCGATGACGCTCCAGTTCGATGTCAACGGGATCGCCGTCCAGACGCTCAACGGGGCGGGCGCCGCATCGTCGTTCGGCGGGCTGAACCACACCGGTTCGGTCAACTTCAACTTCTCGACCGGGATCACGAGGCTCGTGGACATCGCCGTCTCCAACGGCAATGGCACGCCGCAGTCCGCGGGGTTCAGCGGCAGCCTCGTCGATTTCGACGGCCACATCAACATGGTCAACGGCCAGGTCACGGGTGGCAACCTCGTCATCCGCGTCGCCGGGAACGACACCTATTCCGCCAGCATCGCGCAGAACGTCGGCGCGGTGAGCAACTACGTCGGCGGCGGGTACAAGATCGAGGGGCTGACCTTCAACGGCATGTTCAGCGACGCCACCTTCGGCAACGTGAACGTCTCGGAGTGGTTCAACTCCCAGAGCATCTCGGGGCTGCTGGGCTCGTTCCTTCAGTTCAACTTCAACCCCGACGCGAGCGGATCGGCTTACGCCGACATGGACATCTTCGTGAACGCGCAGGTCATCCCGCTCCCGCCCGCGGCGTGGACGGGGATGGCCACGCTGAGCGGCCTGATGATCGCCGGGTACGTCCGTCGTCGTCGGTGACGACCGGGCCGACCAACCGGAAGTACGCGGTACAGGGGACGCCTCGGGAGGCGTCCCCGTATCGTTTTTGCCCGCGCCGTCCCGGGGACTACCGTTGCACCCATGACCGAGCCCATGACCGAGCCATCCCCCGTCGTCGTCATTGCCCGGGAACTGCCCGGCACCGTCGCTCTTGAGGGCGCCGAGATCAGGACGGGCCCGCGGGTCGCGCTGGCAAGGCCGGAGTTTCTCGCGTTCGTCCGTGGCGCCACCGTGCTGGTAACGTGGGTGTCGGAGCGTGTGGACGACGAGGTCCTGGATGCCGCGGGGCCGGGCCTCCGGGCCGTCTGCAACTTCGCGGTCGGCGTGGACAACATCGATCGGTCGGCCTGCGCCCGCCGCGGCGTGCTGGTGACCAACATCCCCAACGCGGTGACGGAGGGGACCGCGGACCTCGCCTGGACCCTTCTGCTGGCGGTGGCGCGGCGGCTGCTCCCCGCCGACCGCTTTGCTCGGAGCCCCGAGTACGCCCGGACCGGCCCGCTCGGCCCCACCGAGTAC
>JAEYVB010000108.1 GCA_023429345.1 Planctomycetota bacterium | reverse complement strand
CAGCTCGTGGGCCTCCGGCGCCTCCACCGCGCCCGCGCCGACCTCATCGCCGACGAGAGCACCAGCACCGCCCTCGGCACCCTCCGCGCCCTCTGCGATGCCATCGCCCTCGAGGAGCGCGACACGCTCCCCCCGACCTCCGATCGGGGACGAGCAACCCGCGCCCGCGACCGCGAGACCGCCCGCAAATCCGCCCGCGAACTCCTCCACGCCGCCGGCCAGCCACCAACCTCAGACCGGTGCCACCAGCCGACCGGCCGCAGGCGGGGCGCACCGGTGCGGCAACGCTACACCCCCTCATCCCCTCTCCCGCTCACCTCCACACCACAACACCTCCCCATCTCGGCATCCTCAGTACCCGGCCGCGTGCCCATCCTTCCGGCGCTCACTTGCACCGCAATAGACGCCGTTCTCCAGCCGCCGAATCGCCTGGTACCCGCCGTACACGGCGGTAGCGGTCGGCTTGATGACATGCCCCCGCCCGACGAGCTCCGCGACGACCTCCTCCGCGAATCCCTTCTCCAGGTTCAGCACGCCCCCGTCCCGCATCCGCTCCACCATCCCGACCGGCTCCGTGCTCCCGTCGTGATGGATCCGCGGCGCATCCCCGGCCTGCTGGAGACTCATCCCGAAGTCGATCAGGTTGATCACGATCTGCGCGTGCCCCTGCGGCTGCATGGCCCCGCCCATCACCCCGAAGCTCATCCACGGCTCCCCATCCTTCGTGATGAACGCCGGGATGATCGTGTGGAACGGCCGCTTCCCGGGCTCGAGCGCGTTGGGATGCCCGGGGTCGAGCGCGAACTGCTCACCCCGGTCCTGCAGCATGAACCCCAGCCCCGGAGGCACCATCCCGCTCCCCATCCCCCGGTAGTTGCTCTGGATCAGCGACACCATCATCCCGTCCTTGTCCGCAACCGTCAGATAGATCGTGTCCGCCCCATTGGGGATGCTGCCCGGCTCCTGCGCCGCCGCGGCCGCGCCCATGTCGATGAGCCCCCGCCGCCGGGACGCGTACTCGGCGCTGATCAGCTCCGCGACTGGCACCCGCTCGAAGGCCTGGTCCGCGTAGAACCGCGCCCGGTCCTCGAACGCCAGCTTCTTTGCCTCGACGAACGCATGGATGTGATCGGCGCTGCCGAACCCCATCGCCTTGAGATCGAACCCCTCCAGGATCTTCAGTATCTGGAGGGCCGCGATCCCCTGTCCGTTGGGCGGTATCTCCCAGACGTCGTACCCCCGATAGTTCGCGCTCACCGGCTCGACCCACTCGCCCCGGTGCGCAGCAAAGTCGCTCGCCGCCAGCACGCCCCCCTGCTCCCGGATGAACTCTTCGATGACCCGCGGGACCTCCCCCTCGTAGAACGCGCCCCGCCCCTCCGCGCCGATCCGCTCCAGCACCCGCGCCAGGTTCGGGTTCTTCCAGACCTCCCCCGCCCGCGGCGGGCGCCCCCCGATCGTGAACTGCTCCCGGAAGTTCGGGAAGTCCCGGTACACCCGCGCCGAGATCGCCCATCCATCGGCGATCACCGGGGCCATCGGGAACCCATCCCGCGCGTACCCGACCGCCGGCGCAAGCACCCGATCCATCGGCAGCGTTCCGAACTTCCCGTGCAGCGCAAACCACCCGTCCACGCACCCCGGCACGGTGACCGGCAGCGGCCCCCGGGGCGGGATCTTCTCCACACCCTTCCCCTTCACGAAGTCGATCGTCAGTGCCGCCGGCGCGCGACCCGACCCGTTGTACCCGTGCAGCTTGCGCGTCTTGGGATCCCACACGATCGCGAAGAGATCGCCGCCGATCCCCGACCCCGTCGGCTCCATCAGCCCCAGCGCCGCGTTGGCCGCGATCGCCGCATCCACCGCCGTCCCCCCCGCCTTCAGCGTGTCCACCGCGATCTGCGTCGCCAGCGGGTGGCTCGTCGCCGCCATCCCGTGCGCCGCGTACACCTCCGAACGCGTGGCCCGGGGGCCGTCCTGGGCCGGCGAGATGGCGGCGGTTTCATGCATCATGGCGGCGATCGCAACGACCAGGAAGATGATTCGCATGCCGCCAGCCTACCACAACCACCCCCGGTACCCCCACCATCCCAGACCCTACACTCCCCGTGAACCCCAGCAGCAAACCAGGAGCCGTCCCATGACCATCCGCACACCCCTCCTCGCCCTCGCCCTCGCCGCCCTCGCCGGCTGCGCTTCCTCCACCAGCACCGACGGCGCCTCGACCCTCACCATGAAGGTCGAAGGCCTCGCCTGCCCCAACTGCGCCGAGGGTGTCGCCCACGAGCTCCAGGAAGTCCGCGGCGTCAAGAACGCCACCGTCGACTTCGACTCCTCCACCGCCACCGTCCAGCTCGACCCCGCCAACCCCGCGAGCAAGGCCGAGCTCGAGGCCGCCGTCGCCAAGTGGCGCACCGAACACTTCGGCGCTGCCGAGGACCCCGACTGCCTCGACCCCGCCAAGCGCGAAGAGATCAAGAAGTCTCAGCACTGACCTTCGCCGTCCGGCAGCACGGCGTGAACGCCCTTCCGCGGGTTCACCATCTGCGTCACCCGTAGGCTCACCCGCGCGCTCGCCAGCGCCGCCGCCTCCGCGCGCCCGATCCCCAGCCGCTCGACCATCAGGTCCAGCATCAGCGATGCCGCGCGCTCCGCCGCCTCGTCCAGCGA
>JAEYVB010000083.1 GCA_023429345.1 Planctomycetota bacterium | reverse complement strand
GTTGTTGGCGTTGTCGAAGATGTAGAGGCTGCCGGCGGAGTCGAACGCCATGCCCACGGCGTTGTGGACGGGCTCGAAGCCGGTAAAGGTGCCGACGAGTGTCACCGCGCCGGTGTCGAGGTTCACTGCGTAGAGCTTGCTGGTGGCGTAGCCGTGGGAGAAGACGCCGTACATGACGCCGTCCACGGGGTTGAAGGCGAGGTCGGTGAGTGTCTGCGGGCTGCGCGTGCCCTGGAGCGTGGCGAGGCCGGTGGCGGGATCGACGCGGTAGAGGCCGGAGGAGGCGCCGCTGGTGAACTTGTTGT
This sequence comes from Planctomycetota bacterium, assembly GCA_023429345.1. Lineage (GTDB taxonomy): Bacteria > Planctomycetota > Phycisphaerae > Phycisphaerales > UBA1924 > JAEYVB01. The sequence continues at coordinate 2,997 of JAEYVB010000083.1, read as the reverse complement.
AGGTGGCGTAGGCGAAGAGGCGGCCCTGGTTGTCGAAGTCGAGGCCGCCGAAGCCGATGTTCTCGACGCCGAGGGAGCCGATGGTCACGTAATCGGCGGGGTTTTCGGGGTCGAAGCGGATGAGCGTGTCGGGGCCGGTCGCCGGGTGCCACGCGAGGTGGTTGACGGCGTACATGTCGACGGCGAGCGCCGGCGCGAGTGCGCCGAGCGCGCCGGCGAGGGCGGCGAGCCTGTGTGCGGTGGCCATGGCGGGTCTCCTGGGCTCAGGGGCAGCCGGCGGCGAACTGCTGGAGGAAACAGGTGAAGTCGGCGACGTTCAGGGTGGGCGTGGTGGTGCTCTGGTCGCAGTTGGCGTAGCTCTCGCCGGCCGCGAAGCGGTTTAGGAAGCAGGTGAAGTCGGCGACGTTGAGGATGGGTGCGGAGGTGCTCTCGTCGCAGTTCGCGTAGCAGGCGGTCCCGCCGGCGTTGACGCTGATCTGGAGGTCGTCGAAAACCAGGGGCTTGCCGGGGTTGACGTTGCCGTGGATCTCGATGCTGGCGATGGGGACATCGCTCTGCCAGCCCTGCCACTCCCAGAGGAGAGAGGGGACGGCGAAGCTCGAGGAGTGGATGACCTGCGACTCGGAATCCTTGAAGGTGATGCTGCCGCCGGACTGGATGGCGGCGCTGCCGATGTACCCGCCGAAGCGGCGGACGGGGGGGTTGAAGGTGATGGTGGTCCAGCCGGTCGGCACGAGGCCCATAAGGAAGCCGTTGTAGGGGAAGAAGTTGACCCAGTTGGTGTCGTCGCTCGCGACGCTCGTCGCGAAGACGAAGGTGTTCGCGAGTTGGTCGTTGATGGTGGCGCCGCCGTTGAGGATGGTGAAGGGGCCGGGGTAGCCGCCGGGGGGCTGGAGGTTCTCGAAGTCCTCGAAGGTGTCGCCGGTGAAGGCGGGGATGGGGACAACGTCGGCCGCGGCCAGGGTGGCCAGGGATCCGCCCATCAGAAGGGCCGCCAGAAGTGATCGGGGGAAGGTCATTGCCAGCTCCTTATTGGTGCATTGTCGCGGCCGCGGGTGGTTGGCCGGGACCCCGAAGCTACCAGCGCTGGCCCGTCCGTGCAACCATTTCTGCGAACGGCCGCAGAAAAAATCGTGCGAATGCGGTATGGAGGAGTCCAATTTTCGCCGGAATGGGTTAGAGTGATCCCCGTCGCCCATTCACGCCGAGGTGTTCAGGATGCCGGCATCCCCTCCCGAGACCGCTCTGCCGTTCCCCGCCCACGCCCACGCTGTCGTTCGGTCTTTGCGGGGGGCGTTCGCGGAGCTGCTGGCGGCGGTGGGGGCGGACCCGCGGGATCACCAGTCGATCAGCGGGCGGCTGGGGCTCAACAAGAACCTGGCTTGGAAGATCTCGAAGATCGTCCAGGCGGACGATCCGCCCGTGGCCTTCGAGCAGATGCCGGGGGCGGCGGGGATCCGGATCTTTCTTCGGAGCGTGGAGAAGGCGGGGGTCGATGGGGGGCTCCTGAAATCGGCCCGGGAGGCGGTGCAGGGATTCGAGCGCCTGATCGAGGTTCATTCCGGGGATCGGGCGACGCTGGAGATGATGGGGAGCGGCCTGAGCGCCGCCGGCCGGCCGCAGCGGGATGAATACCACCGCAAGCTGCTCTTTCAGGGGGCGAGCTATGTGTGGGGGGCGCAAACGCGGGTGAACCTGAAGGTGGGGGTGGTGGGGCCGGGGGCGGGGCGGGGGCTGCTGGACTTTGTGTCCCTGAACGGGCTGATCGATTTCCGGCGGCTCCGGCCGGATGTGAGCTGGGTGCTGGCGCGGCGGCATTCCAACAACGACGACGGGACGGAGATGGCGACCTCGGCGAGCGAGCCGATCGATCTCGCGTTCAACCGGCGGGACCAGGCGCCGCTGATGGCGGAGTTCTGCTCGAAGCCTTTGCCGGAGTTTCGGCGGGTGGAGGCGCCGGGGACGACGGCGTTCGAGCTGGTCGAGGGACCGGTGGGGAACACGGGGGCGCTGACGTGCGTCTTCGGGGCGATCCAGCGCGGGATCCCGTACTTCCGGACCCCTGAGAACGAGTGGGGGGAGCATTCGGCGCGGTGCGATATCCCGTCGGAACTGCTTATCCTGGATCTGTTCTTCCACGAGAGCCTGACGTTCGCGATGCGGCCCGAGGCGCTGCTCTACAGCGAGCTGACGGCGTTCATGCCGCAGGCGGGACGCGAGAACGAGCGGCACCGGCTGCCGCTGAACGAGACACTGCAGGAGCTGGGGGCGGGGCCGCTGCCCTTGGCGACGCCCGAGGTGCCGCGGTACAACCGGATGGTGGGGGCCGCGTTCGATCGGACGGGGTGGGACCCGGCGGATTTCCGGGGCTTCCGGATGAAGATCGCGTACCCGGCGGCGCCGACCGCGCTCGTTCTGCGGTACCGCCTGCCGGAGGCGCCGTAGGGGCGGGGATCGGGGGGCCGTGGGATCGGCTCTATGATGGGCAGATGCCGGCAACCGTTATCGATGGCAAAGCGCTCGCGCAGGAGTACCGCGGGGATATCGCGCGGCGTGTTTCGGCTTTGAAGGCGCGCGGGTACACGGTGCGGCTGGATGCGGTGCTGGCGGATGCGGGGGACACGGCGGCGCGGCAGTACGCGGAGAACCAGGGGAAGACCTGCAACGACCTGGGGATCGAGTATCGGCTGCACGAGTTCGGGCCGGGGGATGGGTTCGACGACATCGCGGGGCGGATCCTGCTGCTCAACACCAAGGACGAGGTGGCGGGGATCATGGTGCACGTGCCGCTGCCGCCGGGGATCGAGCCGTTCAAGATCCAGCGGCTGATCGCGCCGGAGAAGGATGTCGAGGGGGTGAACCCGGCGAACATCGGGAACATCGTGTACGGGCACAGCTCGCTGGTGCCGTGCACCGCGCTTGCGGTGCTGAAGATGATCCAGTGGACGAGGCTGGACCTGAAGGGCAAGCGGGCGGTGGTGGTGGGTGCGTCCGACG
>JAEYVB010000326.1 GCA_023429345.1 Planctomycetota bacterium | reverse complement strand
GCCGTGCGCTCGATGTCTTCGGGAGCGCCCCCCACGAGCTCGAACGCGACTTCGGGAAGGATGGCCGCGGCTTCGAGGATGGTCGGTATGCCCTTGTAGTCGTAGAGGTGGCCGGCGTAGAGGGCGTGCGCCCGGTGCGTGCGTGGGAAGGGGCTGGGGCCGCGGTCGGCCGGCGGCGCGAACATGTCGAGGTCGACGCCGTCGGGCGTGACGGCGATGGCGTCGGGTTCGCCGCCCCGCTCGATGTAGTGATCACGGAGGGCCGGGGAGATGGTGGTGATGGCGAGACCGCCGGTCCTGGTCGCCTCGAGGGCGCGGGCGAGGGCGGGTTTGGTGTCGCCGATATGGGCGTGGGTCTCGAGGATGGCGGGGATGCCGGCATCCGCGGCCGCGAGGGCGGTCTCGAAGTGACGGGCGTAGAGGATGTCGGCACGCCAGGCGCAAGCCTGCCCCATTGCCCAGGCGGCGAAGGCACGCTGCCGGGCGGGCGGGTGGTGGTCGGCGGCGGCCGGCGGAAGAGCGGGGGCGAGCTCGAAGGCGAGGGCCGGCTCGGCGTACGCGGCCGCGGCCCATCCGGGGTCGATCCCGGGCTTCGGGGCCCGCAGGAAGGCCCGCGTGGGGTGTCCGATCCGGGCGAAACCGCCGGCGGTCTTGACCACGTTGATGGCGTGGGCGCGGTGGCTGCCGAGGTCGATGTCGCTGGCGACGGCGATGCGCATGGATGGGATCTGATCGGCCGCGGCCGGGGCGGCTCAATACATTGGGCCCGATAGCCGATGGGAAGGGGTATGCGTCCCAGAATATTCGGCCTCGGACTGAGCAAGACGGGCACCCACAGCCTCAACAGCGCCCTGACGATGCTGGGGTATCCATCCATCCACTACCCGGACCCGGCGTTGATGCTGGCCCGGCGGTTCGACGAGGCGCTCGCGGGGTACCGGGCGGCCACGGATATCTCGGTGGCGGCGTTCTACAAGGAGCTCGATGCGTACTACCCCGGGAGCAAGTTCATCCTGACGCTCCGCGGCGACATCGACGGATGGCTGGAGAGCGTGGGGGACCATCGCAAACGCCGTGATGGGGGTGCGGAGGACCCGGAGTGTCCGAAGGCGGCGGTGCGCCGGATGGTGTACGGGGCGAGCACCTTCGACCCGGTTCGGTTCTCGCACGCGTACCACCGGCATGCGGCGCTGGTGCGGGGGTACTTCAGCGGGCGGCCGGGGACGCTCCTGGAGATGGATATCACGGGCGGGGATGGGTGGTGGAAGCTGTGCCACTTCCTGGGGGAGGCGGTCCCAGCGGAACCGTTCCCGAACCTGAACAAGCGGAAGCCGGTCCCGGCGTGAGGCTCAGGCGGGGGCGGCGACGGTCCAGTACTCGCCCCAGCGGATGACCATCTCGCGCGGCTTGAGGCCGGCAGCCCGGAGCTCGCCCTCGAGCTGGGCCTGGGTGTATTCGGTCTCGTGAGTGGGATCGAGCCGCCACTCAACGCCGAGCTCGCGCTTCCACGGCGTGCGCCATTCGCGGTCGAAGGCCGGCACGCGGATCAGGAAGCGGGAGGGGTTGTACCAGGCCTGCCAGGCCCGGAGGAGGGCGGCGCGGTCCTTGAGGTGCTCGAGGACGTTGGAGAGGACCACGGCGTCGAAGGAGCCCTCGGCGCGGTCTTTCGTGATGTCGCCGAGGGTGTAGCGGAGGCCGGGGAGCGATCGTTCCTGGGCGATGGCGCGGGCCTTGTCGAGGTTCTGGGGGGTCCAGTCCATGCCGGTGACCGCGGCTCGAGCGTGCTCGGCGATCGAAGCCGCCAGGGCGCCCACGCCGCAGCCCAGGTCCAGGATGCGCTCGCCGGGCCGGATGCGCTCGACGAAGAAGTCGTGGTAGCGCATCAGGCGGTGCTTGGGGTGGAGGCCGCCGTTTGCCTCGACGGCGGTCTCGCCCTGGAGGTGGTACAGGGGCGTGTCGAGCGCGGCGAGGAAGTTGGCCCGCTTGGCCGGATCGAGGCGGCGGGCGAAGCCGCGGATGGAACGGGTCCAGGCGTCCGCGGCCTGCGTGTGGGTGGCGCCAAGGAGCCCGGGGTCGAAGCGGACCGCGGTGGCGGTATCGAGGCCGGGCGTGGTGGAGGTCTCGTGCAGACGGCCGCGCGTGAGGGCCGTGCGATGGGCGTCGAGCTCCCGCGGCAGGATGGCGGAGAGGGAGAAGTGCTCGCGGATGTGGGCGGCGGCGGCGCGGCCGAGGGCGCGGGCGAGCTCAGGGTCGCGGAGGACGAGTTCGAGCGAGCGGGCGATGGATGCGGGCGAGGGCTCGGCGATGAGGCCGGTGCGGGCATCCTTCACGACCTCGCGCAGGCCGGGGGTGTCGGTGATGACGACCGTGCGCCCGCGGGACATGGCCTCCAGGACGGTCTTGGGGTGACCCTCAAAGGCGGATGTCTGGCAGTAGATGCCGGGGCGGGCCATGCGGGCGAGGAGCTCGCGGTGCGGGATGCGGGGCTCGAACGTGGCCTCCAGGTTGAGACGCGAGGCCTGGGCGCGGAGGTCGGGCTCGAGGGGTCCCTCGCCGATGACCGAGACGGAGAGCGCATCCCTCAGTTCGCGGGGGAGGAGTGCGACGGCGTCGAGGAGGAGATCGACACACTTCTGCGGGACGAGGCGCCCGGCGAAGAGGATCTCGGTGCGGGTGGTTGCCGCGGCGCTGCTCGCGGGGGCGGAGTCTGTATCGACGTAGTTGGGGATGAGGACGGCCTTGGAGGGGTCAATGCCGTGGCGCCAGCACACATCGTCGACCATGGCACGCGTCGTGCCGACGATGAGATCGGCGGCGCGGCAGAGGCGGGCCTCGCGCTCGGCCGTGGCGACGGCGGGAGATGACCCCGGGCCATGCTCCCACGCGGCGAAGCGGGACCAGTGGTACCCGCCGCGGGCGATCAGGCCGGTGGTGATCTTCGCCTCGCGGAGGGCGGCGGTGATGGCGAGGGCGACCTCGCCCCCCGGCATCTGGTTGGTCTTGACGACCGCGGAGGCGGCGCGGATCTCGCAGAGGTGCTCGGCGGTGCGGGCGGCGGCCAGCGCGGGGTAATCGGCGGCGGGCGCGCCGCGATCGTTGCAGACGAGGTCAGCGCAGAGGCGCTGGGCGATCGGGTGGTCGGCCGCGCCCCCCCAGGTGACGAGGACCGTCCGGGCGTAGTGCGGGGCGAGCGCCTTGTACAGGGCCCACTCGCGCTCGAGCAGCCCGCTGCGCTCCCACTCTTCCAGGGAGACTCCCTCGGTGAAGGTGAGCACGAGCGCGTCGGCGATCCGCTCTCTGGTTGTGCTGGGCATTTACTTGGTCCCGCGGGAGAGGACGCACCAGAGGGTGCCGAGGCGGATGTTCGGATGGTTCAGGACGTCGACCCCGTCCTTGGTCTTCCAGGATGGGCAGCCACCCTCCTCGAAATCGAGCTGGAGGATGCCGAAGCCGTTCCGGGCGCTGCGCTCGCGGAGGAAGTCGGCGGCCTCCTCAGCGCCGAAGAACCAGCGGTGGCGGTCGGCGGGCTTATCCGTCGGGAGGCCGTAGTACTTGAGGCGGCCGGCCGGACCGTCCCCTGCGCTCTCCCAGAGGCTGGTAAGCAGGTTGCGCAGAGGGTTCGGGAGGCTGACGATAATGTGGCCGCCCGCGACGCGGCAGAGCTCGTCGAAGACCTCGTGGCAGCGGTCCAGGTGCTCGAGGACGTCGGTGCAGAGCACGGTGTCGAAGAAGCGGTCGGGGAAGGGGAGGTTGTCGCGGTCGAGGTTCAGGACGACATCGCTGCCCTCGCGGACATCGACGCCCTTGTACTTGTGGGGCTGGTGGACCAGCTTCCGGAGCGGGGCCTCATCGCAGCCGACATCCAGGACCGAGCCGGTGAGGAGCGGGGCGTACTTCTGGGCGATGTAGAGCGCCTTGGAGCGGCGGTCGCTGTAGCGGAACTGGGTGGAGAAGCGGGGCGTGGTGGCCGCGGCCGAGGGGTGCGCAACGGTGCTCATCGCTGGACGCATCGGCCCGATCAACGCGTGGGGGCGAGTTTTTTCACCCTTCGGCGGGCCCGGTAAGCCGATGCAGGGGCGATGAACGTGCCGGGTGTGAGCGTGGCGCTGCCGGTGTACCGGGATGGGGGGACTCTGGCGGCGGCGCTGGCGTGCATCACCCGTCAGACGCTCTCGGACCTTGACATCCTGCTGGTGCTGAACGGGAGCGACGGGCCTACCCGCGAAGTGGCTCATGGGCTGGCGAACGAGGACCGCCGGGTGCGGATCATCGAACTGCCCGAGGCGAACTTGGCCGCGGCGTGCAATGTGGCACTGGAGGCGGCGCGGTTCGAGCTGGTGGCGCGGATGGATGCGGACGACCTGTGCCCGCCGGAAAGGCTGGCGCTGCAGGCCGCCTATATGGAGGCAGTCCCGGGGGTGGCGGCGGTGGGGTCGGCGTGGGAGCTGCTGGATGGTGCTCGGGTGATCGCGACGGTGCGGCCGCCGACCGAGCCGGGGGCGCTGCGGTGGCGGCTCCTGCTGGGGAACGTGCTGGCGCACGGGTCGATGATGCTGCGGCGGTCGGCGGTGCTAAAGGCGGGCGGCTACGACACGCGGTGCGCACGGGCGCAGGACTATGAGCTCTGGCTGCGGCTGGCGCGCAGCGCCGGGATCGCGGCCCTGCCGGAGGTGCTCTACCAGCACCGGACGCGCTTCGCGGAGGACCCGGGACGGTCGAGCGCGGAGCAGGCGGATGTGGCGGGGAGCGCGATGCTGGAGGCCTGGAGGGAACTGCCGGCGGCGGACGGTGCGTACGCGGAGCTTTTGTGCGAAGCGGTTGCTCGCGCCGTTTCGCGCGAGGGCGGGGCGGATACGGGCAGCATCGAGCGTCTCCTGGGCGCTGAGCCGACCCGCGAGGCGCTCATGGCGTGGCTGTGGGCTCAGTGGCACCACCCGCCGGGGCCCCGGCGGGCGGCCGAGGTGTGCCGGCGGAGCCGGCTGCGGGAGGTCGGGGCGGCGATGCGG
>JAEYVB010000414.1 GCA_023429345.1 Planctomycetota bacterium | reverse complement strand
GCGCTGGATCGGCTGCTTGGGCGGGAGCGGTTCCTAAACGAGATCATCTGGGCGTACGACTACGGCGGCCGCCCCAAGGACCGCTGGCCCGCCAAGCACGACACCATCCTCTGGTACGCGATGGACCCCGGGAACTACATCTTCAACTACGACGCCATCGACCGCATCCCCTACATGGCCCCCGGCCTGGTCGGTCCGGAAAAGGCCGCCCGGGGCAAGACGCCGACGGACGTGTGGTGGCACACCATCGTCCCGACGAACGGCCGCGAAAAGACCGGTTACCCAACCCAGAAGCCCCTGGGCATCCTGCGGCGGATCGTGGCCGTTCACTCCAGCCCCGGGGATGTCGTTCTGGACTTCTTCGCGGGGTCGGGCACCACGGGGGCGGCCGCGGCCGAGTTGGGGCGGGGATACATCCTCATCGACTCCAGCGAGGAAGCGGTGCGGACGATGCGCACGCGGCTGGGGGCGCAGGGCCTGCGGGCATCCGCGAGGGATCGCACGATTTCGTCCGCGCGGGGGGCTCGGGCCGATACTCTTGGGCGTGATCGTCCACCTGAACGGCCAACTACTTCCCCGTGAGCAGGCCCGGATCGACCCGTTCGATCGCGGCTTCATCTTCGGCGACGGCGTCTACGAGGGCCTGCGGGCCGTCCGCGGGCGGATCGTCGCGATGGACCGGCACATCCGCAGGCTTCGCGATGGGCTCCGCGAGACCGGCATCCGCTGGGATGCGGACCGGATGGTCCCCATCGTCGATGCCCTGCTCGCGGCCAACACGATGGCCGAGGCCTTTGTCTACCTTCAGGTCACGCGCGGGGCGCCGCAGCCGGGGCAGCCGGTCCGGTCGCGCGTGGCTTCGGGCATGACCCCGACCGTGTTCGCCTATTGCTCGCCGCAACCGGACATCGAGCGGTACCTGGGCGAGCCGCCGGCGGTCACGGCCGCCACGGTCGCGGACACGCGTTGGCAACGGGGTCACCTCAAATCCATCTCGCTCCTGGGGAACGTTCTCGCGGCAACGGACGCGGCCGGGCAGGGTGCGCAGGACGCGATCCTCATCCGCGACGGGCTGGTCGCCGAGGGGAGCGCGACCAACGTGGTGCTGTCCATCCCCGGGTCCGGGGGGCGGCTGGAGCTTGTCACTCCATCCCTGGAGAGTGTCTCGATCCTCGGCGGCATTACGCGGGAGCTGCTGGTGGACTTTGTCCCCGGCCTTGCCACGCGTGCCGTGCGGGAGGAGGAACTGTTCGCCGCGAGCGAGGTCATGCTCGTGGGGACGACGAGCATGGTCACCGCGGTGACGCACCTGAACGGCGCGGCCATCGGCGATGGCCGGCCCGGCCCGGCGTCGCGTCAACTGCTGCGGGACCTGGTCGGCATCATCAACGCGGAACTGAAGCTGGGCCTCGACGTGCCCGCGCCGAAGCAGCCAGCAGCGGTGCCCGTCTGAGCGAGTTGTAGCGTGCGTGACGTTTCCGGCAAGCGTGTGACGGTCATGGGCCTGGGCCGCTTTGGCGGTGGGCTCGGCGTGGCGCGCTGGCTGGCGGGGCAGGGCGCCGATGTGCTGGTGACCGACCGCGATCCGGAGGACGCTCTCGCCGGGTCCATCTCCAGGCTGCGTGAGCTTGTCGAATCGGGGCGAGTGTCACTTCGCCTCGGCGGGCATCGTGAGTCCGACTTCGTGCGTACGGACCTGGTGGTCGCGAACCCCGCCGTGCCGCATCCATGGGGGAACCCGTACCTGCTCGCGGCCGAGGCCGCGGGCGTGCCCATCACCACGGAGATCGGGCTGGTGGTGGAGCGGCTCGATCGGGAACGGGTCATCGCGGTGACCGGGACGGCCGGCAAGAGCACGACCAGCGCGATCATCGCGCACATGCTGAACAGCGTGGGGGAGCCGACCCTCCTCGGCGGGAACATCGGGGGCTCGCTGCTGGAGAGAATCGAGGAGGCGAGGGGCGCGTGGGTGGTGCTCGAGCTGTCCAGCTTCATGCTGCACTGGGTGCGTGGGTGGTCGCCGCGCACCGCGGTGGTGACCAACATCGCCGGCAACCATCTCGACTGGCACGGCACGTTCGATCACTACCGAGCCTGCAAACAGAACCTGCTCGCGAACCAGCGGGAGGGCGACGCCGCGATTCTGGGCGACGACTCGGTCGCGGGGTGGTCGGTCAGGCGCGGTGTGCGGCGGGTCCTGATCGGTCCCGACGCCGCTGTTCCGGACCTGGCGATCCCGGGCCGGCACAACGAGCGCAACGCCGCGGCCGCGATCGCCGCCGTCGAATCGCTCCGGATCCGAGATGTCGATCGCGACGCTCTGGCCGCGGCCGCGCGCAGCTTCCGGGGCCTGCCTCACCGGCTTGAACTCGTCGCCGAGAAGCGGGGCGTCCGCTTCTACAACGATTCGAAGTCCACAACGCCCGAGGCGACCGTGCTCGCGGTGGACGCCTTTCAGGACCCGTCGAAGGTTCACCTGATCGCAGGCGGGTACGACAAGGGCTCCGACCTCGCGTCGATTGCCGCGCTGGCGCCGCGGCTCGGCGGTCTCTACACGATCGGGGCGACAGGCCCCGGGCTGGCGATGCTGGCTCCCGGCCGCGGCGATGGCCCGGTGGCGGTGCTCGCCGGTGTCTGCGAGGAGTGCGGGACGCTGGAGAACGCCGTCTCGAGCATCTCGGGGCGTATGAAATCCGGGGATGTAGTGCTCCTCAGCCCCGGGTGCGCCTCGTGGGACCAGTTCGCCAACTATGAGGAGCGGGGCGAACGGTTCGCCGCCCTGGTGCGGATGCTTTAAGGGGGAATCACATGCGAAGGCTGCTGACGGCCGCGGCGGTGGGGGGGCTGACGTGGCTGGGCGGATGCTCCGGCGAGCCCAGGCCGAGGGAGCCCGACGCGCCCACGGTGCTGGAACGGGCGCAGCAATCGGGAGGCCCGCAGCGGTACGACGTTCCGGAGTTCCCGCCGCCCCCGACTCCGCCACCCGCTCAGCCGGCGCCCCGAGCCACCGCGCCGGAGCAGCCGCCGGCCCGAATCGCGGCGGGGTTGCGGGAGATTGTGCCCGGTGTGCGGGCGGACCTCGGACGCAAGGTGGTCGAGTTCGACGGGGTTGTGCCCATCGACGTGCACCACCCCAAGACGCCGATCGTCTTTCTCGAGGTGGTTGTCTGCACGCGCGACACCAAGGAGCACGAGGCGCTCGTGATGACCGAGGCCCGGCCGTCGAACATCCACGCGGCGCTGCTCGCCGCGGGCTTCGAGCCGGGGGCGCCGGGATCGTGGAAATGGGAGGAGCAGAAGCTGGTCCCGGTCCCGCCCCGGGGGGACCCGCTCATGGTTACGTTCATCTACACGGACTCCGATGGGGCGCGGGTGGAGCGACCGGCGACGGATTGGGTGGTGAACGCCGAGGGGGGCGAGGCCTTCGCGGGAGCGGGCGAAGGGTTCCTCTTCGCGGGTTCGACGGTGCGGTCGCGCGAGGGCCGTCAGCTCTACGAGGCGGACGGCGCGGGAACGCTGGTGGGACTGACGACCTTCGGCACCGAGACGATCGCCTGGAGCCGGATGTACAGCCCCGATTCCGAGGTCGCCGAGCCCGAATGGATCGCCGATACGAAGCGGGTCCCGAAGATGGGCACGCCGGTGACGGTCCGCATTGCCGCGCGGCCGTCGCCCTGAGCGCCTCAGGCCCACCGCAGGACGAGCTTGCCGAACTGTTCCGACGCCTCGAGCCTGCGATAGGCCGCGACCGCCTCCTCCGCGGGAGTGACGGAATCGACCACCGCGTCCAGAGCGCCCGCCCGCAGGAGCCGCGCGATCTCACGGAACTCGTCGCTCGACCCCATCGTGGTCCCGTAGAGCCGGAGCTGGTTCCAGAAGAGCCGCGCGAGGTCGGTGGTCGCATCGGGGCCGCTGGTCGCGCCCGGCGTGACATACGCCCCGCCGCGGGCGAGCGACTTGATGCAGTTCAGGTGCGTGGCCTTGCCCGAGGAGTCGAAGGCAAGATCGACGCCGCGCTTGCTCGTCCAGGCGCGGACCTCCTTGCTCCAGTCCTGCCCCTGGTCGTGGATGAGGCACTCCGCGCCAAAGAGCGTGCGGGCACGCTCCAGCTTGGCCGTGTGCCGGCTTGTCACCGCGATCCGGCACCCGAGCCAGCGGGCGATGTACGCCGCGGCGGTCGCCACACCCCCGCCGATCCCGGTGATCAGGACCGTCTGCCCCGGGCGGAGCCCCGCCTTCGTGATCATCCCGGAGTACGCCGTGAGCGTGACGAGCCCGAACGCCGCCGCCTTCGCCGGGTCCGCATCGCCCACATCCGCGAGGTTGGCCGCGGGCGCCAGGAAGGCCTCGGCGTGCATGCCGTTGTGGTGCTCGCCGATGAGCTCGTACTGAGGCGCCAGGGTGCTGCCCGGCGGGTCGTCCGGGTGCTGCCGGAGCGGCTGCTCGACGGCCGCGTTCACGATCACTCTCCTCCCAACCCACGCCGGATCCACGCCCGGGCCGGCCCTCTCCACCACGCCGCAGGCGTCGCACCCGGAGACACGCGGGTATTCGAGCTTCAGCCCCGGCACGCCGCGGCCGACCCACAGGTCCATCTGGTTGAATGCCGAACAGAGCGTCCGGATCCGGACCTCGCCAGTCCCGGGTTCCCGCAGATCCGGCCAGTCGGACACGAAGCGGATGTTGTCGGCGACGGGGCTGCCCTGCCCGGTGACAATGACGGCTTTCATGGCGGAATATAGGTTGGGCCCTCTCCACGCCCCTGCCCCGCCCCCCTCCCCGCTTTCCCCCGCCCTCGCGCCCGGCGAACGATCCCGGCGCGGGTTCCGTACTGGCCCGGCAGCGCTGCGCCCGGAGAGATCGACGACGTGACACCGCCGCAAAGCACCCCCGCGCCCGCGACCCCGGTCCTCGCGCGCCTCGACCGGATCCGTGGCACGATCCCCAACCCGATCCTGCGCCGCCTCGTCGTCTTCTTCATCGGGGCGGGGCTGATCCTCGGAGGCTTCATCCTGGCGCCGCTCCCGGGGCCGCAACTCACCGTCCTCCTGCCCATGGGGGTGGCGGTGTGGGCGACCGAGTTCCGCTGGGCGCGGCGGCTGAGCCGCTGGCTGATGAGGCGCGAGGCCGGCGTGCGCTCCGCGGTCGACGGCACGTTCGGCCGCATCCCGCGAATCTGCATCCCGGCGATGATCGCGGCCTACTGGGGCGCGGTGTGGCTGCTGGCCGGGCACGGGCCATTTCCCGCGCGGATGGTCTGGTTGGCATCCCTCCCGGCCTTCACCCCCGTGTGCTACATCGCCTTCCGCTGGCACCGGGCCCGCCGGGCGTGCCTGGACGCGTGCGATGAGGGACCGGCCGGGTGCCCCGGGCCGCGGGCCGCGCGTCCGGGGCCCGCGGGCCCTTGCCCGGAACGTCCGGACCCGTGCCCGGAACGTCCGGACCCGTGCCTGGACCGTCCGGACCCGTGTCCGAACCGTCCGGACACGTGTACCGACCGTCCGGACACGTGTCCAAACCGTCCGGACACACGTACGAAGCATCCGGACACGCGTTCGGGGCGGCCGGCCGCGTGCCCCGGAGGGAAAAACCCGCGCTCCGCTCACGCGGGCGGCTCCGGCGGCCGATGAAACGGTGTGGGAGGAAGAAGCGGGGCGAGGCGGGTACGGGGCTGAGAAGCGGCGATGCGCTGCGGCGAGGGGGTTCCCTCCGCGCGGGCCCCCTACAGTTGGCCTCATGGCATCACCGCTTTCCACCGACGCCGGTGCGGAGGTCGGCACGGCCGAGCCGGTGACGATCCGCGTTCTCCGCGATTTCGCCGCCCGTGGTGAGGCCTTCGCCTGCCTGACCTGCTACGACGCGACGACCGCCCGCTGGCTCGAACGGGCCGGGGTCCCGGTCCTGCTCGTGGGGGATACCGCGGCCGAGGTCATCCTTGGCTTCGACCGCACCATCGACATGCCGCTGGATGTCCTGCTCGCCCTGACGGCCGCGGTGAAACGCGGTGCGCCAAGGTCCATGGTCATGGGCGATATGCCCTTCCTGAGCTACCAGGCGGATGAGGCCGAAGGCATCCGCAACGCGGGTCGGTTCCTGACCGAGGGGAGGGCGGACATCGTCAAAGTGGAGGCCGATGAGTCCTTTGCCCCCCTTATTTAGAAGATGGCGAGGGCCGGAATCCCGGTGTGCGGGCACATCGGGAGCCGGCCCCAACTGGCCCCGCTCCAAGGGGGGTACGGGGCCGCCGGCCGTACCGCCGCGGATGCCCGCCAGATCGTCCGGGATGCGGTGGCCCTCGAGCGGGCCGGGGCGGTGATGCTGCTGGTCGAGGCGGTGCCCGATGAGGTCACCGAGGAGATCATGCGGGCCACGAGTGTGCCCCTGATCGGGATCGGGGCGGGGACGGCGTGCCACGGACAGGTGCTGGTGCTGCAGGACCTGCTGGGGCTCTCGGACCGGCCGCCGCGGTTTGCCGAGGCGGTCGCCCGGCTCGGGCCCGAGCTCCAGCGTGCGGGGGCGGAATGGGTGGCCCGGGTCCGGTCGCGCCGGATCGGCGGGCGGCGGTACGTCATGCCCGAGAACGAATCCCAGAAGCTGCGAAACGATCCGGGGCCGCGAGCCGAATGAATGGGGGGTCCCCCGCCCGGGAGGGGGGGAGGCCCGTCTGTGCCCGGCAGGCCCGAGATGCGAGGGAACCATGCGTCGATTCATCTCTTACGGCCCGGCGCTCGTCGTGCTGCTCACCTCGCTGGTGGTGCTGATGGGGGCGCCGGCCGCGGTCTACCGGATCCGCGCCGCCGAGACGCGGGCGCAGATCGTGCTCGCGCAGCAATCGCTCGACGACAGCACCATCCTCGAGCAGATCAACGCGGCCACGCGGCAGGTGGCCGCGGTGGTCAAGCCGTCGGTCGTCAGCCTCGAGGTCATCACGCCCGGGCGTCGGTTCGGCGTGCGGTCGACCGGCTCGGGGTGGGTCTACGACGGCGAGGGGCACATCATCACCAACGCCCACGTGGTCCGCGGCGCTGAGGCGATCGCGGTCGAGTTTATCGACGGGCGGGTGGTCGAGGCCCAGAAGGTCCGGGGCGAGCTGTACGCCTCCGACCCCTTCACCGACATCGCGATCATCAAGGTGCCCAGCGATGCCCCGCTCTTCCCCGCGCGGCGGGCGACGAGCGTGCGCCCGCAGGTGGGCGACCGCGTCTTTGCCTTCGGCTCACCCTTCGGGTTCAAGTTCTCCATGACGGAGGGGATCGTCAGCGGCCTGGGGCGAGATCCCGGCGCGGCGGTGCTCACGGGCGGCTTCACCAACTTCATCCAGACCGATGCGGCCGTCAACCCCGGCAACTCGGGCGGGCCGCTGGTGGACATCCACGGGCGTGTCCTGGGCATGAACGTCGCGATCGCCACCGGTCGGGAGAGCAACGGCACCACCGAGGGCCAGTCGGCGGGCATCAGCTTCGCCATCCCGCTCCTGACGATCGAATCGATCGCGGGGCAGCTCATCGAGAAGGGCGAGGTGCGGCGCGGGTTCCTGGGCATCCAGTGGCCGGCGATGGAGGACCCCGTCGTCTTCGTCCCGGAGATCGGCAAGCGCGGCGTGCAGGTGGTCGGGCTCGCGGACGAGGACAGCCCCGCCCGCGATGCCGGCATCCAGCCCGGCGACATCATCACCTCCATCGCCGGGCAGCAGGTCCTCAGCATCGAGGCGCTGCGGATGCTGGTCACCTCGCTCCGGCCGGGACAAGCGGTGAAGATCGACGGCTTCCGCGACGGCAAGGAGATCAGCTTCCAGGTCGTCCTCGGGGAGTTTCCCAGGGAGAACCTCACCCTTCAGGCGTCGGTCGGCGCGATCGTCACCTACGGCCTCAAGCCGCACCCGGGGGCCGAGCTGCCGACGATCGAGGCCGTGTTCCCCAACTCCGCGGCGGACGATGCCGGCTTCAAGTCCGGCGACATCGTGCTGCGGGTCGGCGAGAAGCCGGTCCGGAACTGGCGGGAGGCGGCGATCGCCGCCGCGGATGCGGGGCTCCTCGTCGGACGGAAGGTCCCGTTCACGGTGGTTGAGGCCAGGGAAGAGGAATCCCCGCAGCCCCGGACGATCGATGTGCAGATTGTCCGCTGAGGTGCAGCCCCCGCCGCGCCCCGCCGGTACCACCGTGTGATGGCCGACAGGAAGCTATGGTGGCGAGCTCGCAACGTGGTGCTGGGGCTCGCGGTTCTGTCGGTCTCCTGGGTGGGGCTGCAGGTGTACCGTGCGCTGACGGCCCGCCCGGGGACGGCCATCAACTACGCCCGGCTCGCCAACGAGCTGGTCATGGCTTCGCAGCCCGCGGGGATGAGGCCGGACTCGCCCAACGCCCTGGACATTCTGCGGCCGGCCATCGATGCGTGTATCCAGGTCAGCGCCGAGTTCCAGGCCCGAGACAGCACGCCTGTCATCCTGGACTACGCATCCCTCTACGCCCCGGCCGAGCACAGCCCGCAGCGATACACCGCCGACGTCCGTGAACAGATGAGAACCGATGCCGTCGAGGCTATCGGGATGCTCCGCGACCTGGGTGCCTTCGAGGCGATGGCCGCGGCCAGCGCGGAGCCGTACGCGATGCGGCCGACGCCCGACGCATCGCCGCTGCTGGAGGTGCTGCTGCCGGACCTTGGCCGCACCCGGCAGTTGGCGCGAGCCAACGCGGCGCGGATGTTCCTGGCGACCCGCGCGGGCGACGGGGGTGAGTTCGCGCGCGCGTACGAGGACAGCCTGGCGATGGGGCGCATCTGGACGTATCAGACCGTGTTCATCGAGCACCTGGTGGGCTTCGCTATCACGGCGCTTGCGAACGGCGAGCTGATCCGCGATTGCATGGAGCGGGAGTGGGACGAGGCCACGCTGAAGCAATGCCTCGCAGCGCTCGACCGGCAGCGGGCCTGGATGGGCGGCCTGGAGATCGCCGTGGAGGGGGAGCGGCTGATGGCGCTCGATACCATCCAATGGTCGCACACGGACGACGGGCGCGGGAGCGGTCGGCTGATCCCGGGGGCGATCGTGCCCTTCGCGTCGCTGACGGGCAACTCCGCCGGCATGGGTGGCTGGCTGGGAACGCTGTTTGAATACCGCATCGGCAATCTGGCGGGGATCGCGTTCGCCAGCAAAGAGGCGAGCACGCGCAAAGCGCAGGAACACTATGACCGGATGCTCGGGTACGTGCGGGCTTCGCCCGAGGCCCGGGCGCAGATGGAGCCCCCCGAGGCGGCGGTGGAGGCGTTGTCGAGACGTTACCTGGTCCTGAAGGTGCTGCTCCCCGGCACGAGCAAGGTCGTCGAAGCTGCAACGGCCCATGAGGTCGGCCTTGCGGGCACGCGGCTGGTGCTCGCGATCGAGATCTACCACCGGCGCACGGGGGAGTTCCCCGGCTCGCTTTCGGACCTTGTTCCGGACGTGCTGCCCGAAGTGCCGCCCGATCCCGCCGCGGGCGTCCCGTTCGCCTACAGACGGCTGGCCGCGGGAGACGACCCCGACGGGCGGGGGTACCTGCTCTACAGCGTCGGGCTGGACGGGGTGGACAACGGCCGCCAGGTTTCGATGACCGAACCGCGACGCGCGCTGACGAGGAGTGGCGCGGGGTTGGATTACGTGATCAACGCGCCGCGCCAGAAGGCGACCGAGCCCGGAGTTGAACCCCCCTCGTAGGAGGCCGCGGCGGCAGCGCTGCAGCCGGATCGGCGGTCACCGGTACCATGAGGCATGGCCCCAGCCCCCGAATCGCCACGCGCTAAACCCTGGTACCGAGCACGGAACCTCGCGATCCTGGCCGCGGCGTTTCTTTGCGGCTGGATCGGGCTGGAGGTGTACCGGTCGCTCACCGCCAGGCCGGGCACGCCGATCGACTACGCGGCCCAGGTCCGGGACCTCATGCGGGCGGCTCAGCCGGCCGGGATCGCGCACGACGATCCGAACGGGTGGGAGCTGTTGCAGCAGGCCATCGTGGTCAGCGATGGTGTCACCGCCGAGATCCGGTCGCGACCGGAGAGCCCGGGATTCATTGACTACTCCCTCCTGTACAGCAACGTTGGGTTCGACGTGCAGGGCTACAACGAGGACGAGCAAGCACGCATCAGGGCCGACGCGAGGGACGCACTTGCGTTGCTCCGCAAGGGGGGCGCGTTCGAAGCGTTAGCGAAGGTTTCCGAGACGCCGTTCGCGCTGCGGCCGGGACCGACGCAGGGACCGCTCGTGCAGTTCATGCTGCCCGACCTCGGGAAATCCCGGAATCTGGCGAGGGCGGGGGCGGGGCGGATGTTCCTGGCGGCCGAGGCGGGTGATGGCCCGGCCCTGGCGCGCGCGTACGAGGACAACCTCGCGCTCGGACGCATCTGCACGCAGCAGGCGTTCCTGATCGAGCACCTGGTGGGGTACGCGATTGTGGGCCTTGCCAACGCAGAGTTGGCGAGGAACCTGATCGAGCGGCGATGGGATGAAGAGACGCTCCGCGCGTGCCTGGCGGCGATCGATCGCCAGCGTCGCTGGATGGGCAGTTTGGAGATCGCTCTGCGCTGCGAGCATCTGTCCGTGCTCGATTCGATCCAGTGGACGCATACCGATGACGGCAGGGGCAGCGGGCGGCTCATCATGACGGCGTTGACGCAGTACACCGGCGGAACCGGCCTGCCGGCCGGGGGCGGCGGCAGCTGGCTGGACGCGATTTTCCAGTACCGTATCGGGAACCTGGCGGGGATTGTCTACCCCAGCCGTCGCGCGACAACCCGCAAAACCAACGAGTACTTCGAGAACGTGCTGAGGTTCTATCGCGCCACGCCGGCCGAGCGGGCGCGGATGCAGTTCCACCCGGACACGGCGGTCGAGGGGATGTCGCCGCGGCACATCGTGCTCCGACTCCTACTGCCGGGGCTGGGCAAGAGCATGCAATCGGAGGTGCAGCACACCATGGGGATCGAAGGGATGCGGCTGATGCTCGCCATCGAGATCCATCGGGCCCGGCACGACGCGTACCCCGCCTCCCTTTCGGCGCTCGCGCCCGATGTATTGCCGGAGATCCCCCAGGACCCGCTGGGCACGCCCTTTGGGTACCGCGTGCTCGCGCCGGGCGAGGACCCGGACGGCCGCGGCTACGTGCTCTATTCGTTCGGCAGGGATCTCGAGGACAACGAGGGCAGGATCAATCCGACCTCCCCCTGGGCCGCGATGCACCACCAGACCGGCGTCGGCTATGACTTCGTGATCAACATGGCCCGCGAGAAGATTCCGGACGCCCAGCCGCCCTCACCGCCGGACCCGGTGCCTCCTGACGAACCGGGCGAGTTCTCGAACCCGTCGACCGGTCCTTGAGTGATGCCACGGGCACGGCCCGGGGACGGTACGATCCCCGCGGAATCACGGGGATCTGCATGAAGCTGACGTTCTACGGTGCGGCGGGCGAAGTCACGGGTTCGTGTTACCTGCTTGAGACCGACCGCGCCCGCGTGGTCGTCGATTTCGGCCTGCACCAGGGGGAGCGGGAGGCCGAGGAGCACAACCGCCGGCCGCCGCCGCTGAACGCGCCGGCGCTGGATGCGGTGGTCCTTACCCACGGGCACCTGGACCATTCGGGGCTGCTCCCGCTCCTGCGGGCGGCGAACTACCCGGGGAAGATCTACTGCACCCCCGCGACGCTGGACCTGACCCCGATCCTTCTCGAGGATTCGGCCAAGATCCAGGAGATGGACGCCGAGGAGGACCGCAAGCGTGCGGCCCGTGAATCAGCCGGAGAAGCGGGTACGGTCCTGCCGCCGCTCTACAGCGACGACGATGTTCAATGGACGGTATCGCGTCTGCAGGGGGTGCCGTACTTCGAGTGGAAGGAGATCGCCCCGGGGGTCAAGCTGCGCCTGGCCGATGCGGGGCACATCATCGGTTCGGCTTCGGCGGAACTCGTGGTGACCGAGGGGGGCAAGGCGACGCGGGTGGTCTTCTCCGGCGACATCGGGCCGCGGGGGGCGCCCCTGGTGCGGGATCCCACAGCGTTGAAGGAGGCCGATGTGCTCATCCTGGAATCCACCTACGGGGACCGCGACCACAAGCCGCGCGACGCCTCCGTGGAGGAGTTCCGGCAGGTGATCGAGGAGGCGGCGGCGGGTGATGGCAAGGTGCTGATCCCCGCCTTTGCGGTCGGCCGCACCCAGGACATGATCTTCGAGCTCGGGAAGCTCATCCGGGCGGGGCGGATCAAGGCCGAGGTCTTCGTGGACAGCCCCATGGCCATCGAGACGACGGAGCTCTACCGCCGCCACCGCCACCTGTTCGACGGCGAAGCGCAGAGCATGCTCAGCGCGGGCGACACCCCGTTGCGCTACAACGGGCTTCAGTACGTGCGGAAGTCGCGCGACAGCAAGGAGCTCAACCACCGCGGCGGCGGCATCGTCATCATCGCCGGATCGGGCATGTGCACCGGCGGGCGCATCCTGTTCCAT
>JAEYVB010000380.1 GCA_023429345.1 Planctomycetota bacterium | reverse complement strand
ACCAGCCCCGAGGGCCTGGCCCTGGGCAACTACCCGCAGGCCCTGACGCACCTCTCCCTCATCACCGCCGCGCTGCACATCGACCGGGTTTCCGGCTAGGAACTGATGATTTGACCCGCTCCGGGGTTGTAGGACGCCCGATCCTGGGGCATACTCTCTACTCCGGCCGCGCTCGCGGCGACGAGGTTCCGAACCGCTTTCAGCACCCTCAAAGGGAGCATCCCATGCGATTGCCGCACGCCCTGGCCGCCGTCTCCGTGGCCGGCCTGATCGCCCACGCGGCCAACGCCTCCGTGCTCTACTCCTACCAGGAGCGGTGGGTGCACGTGCAGGCCGGCAGCCAGCAGATCAGCGCCTACGCCCCCGATTTCGCCCCCTGGTCGGAATCGCTCGAGATCCTGACGACCACCTGGGCGGGTGGCCGCGCAGACCAGACGTCTTCTCTCAACGCTGATGGGATATCGCTCAGCGCGCTCACCGCCGGGTACGACGGCAACCTTGGTTCGTCGGGTTCCGGCGCCGCCTTCTTGAGCACGTACTTTGTGGTCACTGAGGCCTCGCCCTTCACGCTCACGGGCGAGTGGGTGTATATCCCCAGCGCCGGGTCCGGCTTCAGTACGCGGCTCGTCCTGAGCGGCGCTGCGGGCCCGCTGTATTCCTGGGATCGAACATCCGCAACCCACCCGTACCTGTCCGGCTCGTTCCCGTTCGAGTTCGCCGGAGTGCTCGAAGCGGGCGCGTACCAGCTGGAGTATTACTCGCTCGCGGGCGCCTACACGATGAGCGGCACGGGAGTCTCGAGCGTCGCCCTGGATGCAGTCCTGGCGATCCCGAGCCCCGGATGGGCCGCGTTCCCGGTCGCGGCGCTGTCACTCGGGCGGCGTAAGCGCCCCGCGCCTGCCGCCTAGGGACAACCCCCGGAGAACCGCAGCAGGAAGCACGTAAAGTCGCTGACGTTCAGCGTCGGCGGCGTGGTCGATTCATCGCAGTTCGCGTACGGGTCCCCCGCCGCGAACCGCCCGAGAAAGCACGTGAAATCCGCGATGTTCAGCCTTGGCGGCGCGGTCGAATCGTCGCAGTTGGGGTAGCACGTTCCTGAGGAAAGAAGCAGGAGGCTGAGATCGTCGATGTAGCAACGCGCCGAAGCGGCCGAATCGCTGAACCGCGCGACGAAGAACGCTTCAAAGTACCCCACCGACGTGGACCGGAAACCGAGCCCGCTCCCAACGCGCTGCCATGGGCCCGAGCCCTGCGCAATGTCGACGTCATAAAGCCTCGACCCCAGATCGACTTCCAACCTTACGCGTTGCCAGTCGCCGCGTAAAAACCCGGTGCTCAGCACCTGCGTGAACGGTACTGACGAGTTCGGATCTTCAATGTACGCTGCGATCGTGCCATCAGAAAGCCATCGCAACTGCGGGCCGCGATCGCTCATCGTGCCATCGCCTCGGCCGATCGCGATGTACCCTCCCGAGTGGGGCCCCTCCGGCACCCAGATTCTGAACTCAACCACCGTGCGCCGGCCCGGGACGTGCTGCACCTGCTGCAAGAACTGGTTCTGCACCATCGTGGCATAGACCGTCGTCTCCGGACTGTTAAGCGCCAGGGAGTTGCCGGACGACCCGGCGGAGAACGTGTTCGTCAATACGATTTGGACTTCATCCGGCTGTTGCTCCCGAAAAAACTGCCCGAACCGCCAGCGGCCCGCCGCATTCCATGTATCGGGGGCTGTCCCGACCGGGAGCGTATCGAGATCACCATCGCCTATGTACTGGGCGTGGGCCAGGGGCACTGCGGAAAGGATCGCAAGGCCAAATCCTGCTCTTCGCATAAGGATTCTCCGCATGGCCACTCCGGCCATCCCAAGATACCGCAAGGCGGTTCCGAACCAACACTGAAAACTGGGGAATCCGCGGATTCGCCGCTACACTTGCCCCCCATGGACCGCCGCGTCGTCATTACCGGGTTGGGGGCCGTTTCCGCCCTCGGGGTAGGGGCGCAAGCCCTGTGGGAAGGGCTGCTTGCGGGACGGTCCGGGGTCAAGCGGATCGCCGCCTTCGATCCCGCCGGCTTCCGCTGCCGGCTGGGGGCCGAGGCCGGCCAGTTCACCGGCGCCAAGGACTTCGTCCCCAAGGGCTACCGCAAGGCCGTCAAGGTCATGGCCCGGGATATCGAGCTTGCCGTCGCCGCGGCCAAGCTGGCGGTCCAGGATGCCGGCGTCGTGACCCGGGGCCTACTCCCCGACGGCGGGGCCGACGGCTCGGCCGACGCCACCACCTACCAGGGCCGCCGGATGGGCTGCCACATCGGCGCGGGGCTCATCGCCGCTGAAACCGACGAGCTGACCATGGCCATGGCGACCGCCGCCGCCTCATCCGACAGCGCCCCCAGGATCGACCTCAAGAAATGGGGGGATGCTCCCGAGGGCGGGGGGGCGATGAACAACCTCCCGCCGCTGTGGCTCCTGAAATACCTCCCCAACATGCTCGCCTGCCACGTGACGATCATCCACGGGGCGGAGGGGCCCTCTAACACCATCACTTGCGCTGAGGCCAGCGGCCTCCTCTCGATCGGCGAGAGCGTCCGCGTGATCGAACGCGGCGATGCCGACCTCTGCTTCACCGGCGGCGCCGAGGCCCCCATCAACCACATGCGCCACCTGCGCATGGAGATGGCCGGGCGGCTCGCCGAGACCGGCGATGCCGAGGATGT
>JAEYVB010000357.1 GCA_023429345.1 Planctomycetota bacterium | reverse complement strand
GAACTGCACGACGCCGCCCCCACCGCCGTCGCCGACCTCCAGGGTAAACGTCAGCTCGCCGGCCGCGGCATCCCAGCGGCCGCCGCTGATGGGGCCGGTGTGGACCGCGCTGGCGAGCGTGCCGGTGACGGCGCCATCCGCGCCGAGCTTCAGGGTGAGGGTGAAGGGCATGCCCCCGGGCGGGAGCGGGTCGGGGCCGGTGGCCGTGCCCTCCCAGGTCCCGCTGACGGCGTCGCCGGCCGCGGCATCCTTCTCCGGCTCATCCTTCTTCTCGTCGCCGTCCTTCTTCGCTCCGTTCTTGGCCTCGTCGTTCTTGGCCTCGTCCTTCTTGCCGTCGTCCTCTTTCTCGGCCTTCTTCCACTCCTCCTCGTCGCTCTTGGGGGTCCACGGCGAGGCGATATCGCTGCGCAGCGGGACCGCGATCAGGTTCTGGGAAGCGCCGTAGATGAAGGTGGTGTCGAGGTCGGAGTAGGTCGGGGAGAAGGTGCGCTTGCTGACGAAGAAGAGGTAGTCCCCCTTGCGGTCGAAGACGGGGGCGGAGTCGTCGAACATGCCGCTGGTGATCCGGCGCGGCGCGGCCTCCTTGTCGCCCACGTTGCAGACCCACACCGAGCTCTGCTGGTTCTCCTCGCCCTGCCGGGCGTAGGCGACCCAGTTGCTGTCGTGGGACCAGCTCACGGAGAGCTGGTTGGCCCAGGGGTCGGTGTCGATCAGCTTCGTCTCGCCCGCGCTCGGGTCGGGCGAGCCCTCCGCCCCCCCGTTGCCGAGGGTGTGCACGTAGAGCCCGCCGGCCTTGTCGCTGAAGGCGATCTTCTTCGAGTCCGGCGACCACGTGGGGTTGTAGCGGAAGACCCGCGGGGCATCGCCCTCGTCCGTGAGCTGGATGGTCCTGCCCCGCCCGTCGCTCTGCTTGATGTAGAGCTCGTACTCGCCGGTCTCGTCGCAGAAGTAGGCGATCCAGCGCCCGTCGGGGCTCCACGAGGGGTCGCGCTCGGCGCACATGCTGGTGCGGCTCATGTTCCGCGGGGTGCCGTTCTCGGCGGGGAGCGACCAGAGGTCGCCGCGGGCGCTGGCGGCGATGCGCTTGGCCGAGGGGGAGATCGACCAGCCGGTGATGTAGTCGGAAGCGTTCACCTGCCGGGGGCGCACCTGCGGGCGGTCGCCGGGGATGGTCACCGTGACCGCCCTGGGCTTGACCTCGTCGGCGTCCAGGTCGACCAGGTACAGGCCCGGGCCGTTCTGGAGGACGATCTCGCCGTTGCCCCGCGGCCCGGGGCCCATGCTGGGCCACTTGACGTCGAAGTCCTTGAACTTCGTCACCTGCCTGCGGTTGCCGGTCTCTGGGTTGAAGACCCAGATGTTGAGCCGGTGCTCGGGGCCGTCGTCCGACAGGTAGTAGACCTTGTCCTTGTGCCACATGGGGAGCGTGTCGGTGCCCTCCCACTCGGTGATCCTGCGGCTGGCCCCCTCCCCGGAGTGGTCCTTCAGGTTGAAGAGCCAGATGTCCGTGGCCATGCCGCCGCGGTAGCGCTTCCAGGTGCGGAAGTCCGTCGTGTGCGGCGTGTAGGCCAGCCATGTGCCGTCGTCGCTGATGCTGCCGTTGGCGCCGTAGGGGACCGGGAGCTGTTCCGGCAGGCCGCCCGCCGCATCCACGGTGAAGAGCTGCGTCTGGCGGCGCAGGCCGCCCGCGCCGCTCATGTAGAAGACGACCCTGCCGTCGCTGGTCCAGTCGCAGACCGTCTCGGCCGAGGGGTGCCACGTGAGGCGCGTCGAGGTCCCGCCGCTCACGGGGATGCTGTAGATATCGCGGTTGCCCTCGTAGTTGCCGACGAAGGCGATCGTTTTGCCGTCGGGGCTGAACTTGGGGAAGAGCTCCTGCCCGGCGGGGCTGGCCACGAGCTGCGCCTGCCCCCCCTCGCGGCCGACCAGCCAGATATCCCCCGCGTACACGAAGGCGATGTGGCTTTTGCTCACGTCCGGGTAGCGCATCATCCCGGACTCGGGCCGCACCTGCGCGTGGGCGGTCGAGACGGCGGCGGGGATCAGGAGCGTGCCGGCGGCGGCGAGCACCGCGGCCGCGTACGTGCGGTTCATGCGCGACGTCGAGTTCATGGGGAGAAGGGTCCTCGGGGGAAAAAGGGATCCGCTGAACGCAAGGGTAGCCGCAGCCGGGCGATCACGGCCACACCCTTGTTCGGGGCCCGTCTATCGCAGTTTCGGGTGTTTCCGAGCGGATTCCAGCATGCGTTGGAGGCGGTCGGCCGCGCGGGGCAGGCCGTGGGCCGCGGCGATCTCGGCCGCCTCCTGCAGGAGGGCGGGGGCGTGCCTCGCATCGAGCCCCGCGGCGCGCTCGAGCTCGGACAGGGCGGGTTCGACGCTTCCGCTGACCGTGAGCGCCATCGCGTGCTCGTGGGCGATCTCGACCGACGCGGGATCGTCCTTGGCCGCACGCCGCAGTTCCTCCAGCGCCTCGGACGATCGACCGAGGTTGAGGTGCAGGGCCCCGAGGCGGGCGCGGGCCATCGCATCCCTCGGGCGCGCGGCAAGGATGCCGGTGAGCATTGCCTCCGCATCTTCGGCCCGGCCCGCGGACACGTACAAGCCCATGAGCATGTCCCGACAAGACCCGTAACCGGGATGCGCCCCCACCAAAGCCCGCAGTTCCGCCTCCGCCGCGGCCGCGCCGCGCGTGCGGAAAACGATCCTCGCCAGGTCCGACGCCAGGCCGTCCTCGGGGTAGTCGCGGAGCATGGCCCTGATCTGGGCCTCGGCGTAGGCGAAGTCGCCGCAGACCATCGCGAGCCACGCCGCCCGTACCCGCACGACGGGCCAGGACGCGAGCCCCACGCCGCCCTCCGAGATCGGCGCCGCGAGCCTGTAGAGCCGCAGCGCCCGCGCCGCGATCGCCCGCTGCTCGGCCGGAACCTGCTGACCGCCGGCGAACACAGCTTCCCGCGGGACGGTGACCAGGTTCTCGATCTGGCCCGCGCTCCACACCATTGCTTTCAGCGCAGCGCTGTGGACCAGGAGCGTCAGCACCGTCGCCGCCCCCGCGGCGAACACGAAGCCGGCCGGGCGCCACCGGCCCGCACGCCTGAGCTGGAACTTCGCGAAGCGCGCATCACGGTCGCGCAGGGTCCGCCAGAGCTTCCAGCCCAGGAACGCGCCGCAGAGCCCGATCCCGACCGCCATGAACATCGGCACCACGTTGTAGATCGACCGCGTGCCGAGGAAGCCGACGGCAAACAGTCCGAGCACGGCCGCCTCGCCGCCCGCGCTCAGGTCGTAGTTCCGCCGGATTCGGAGGTCGCCGCGGCGCTTTTTGAACACCGCCGGCCTCGTGAGACCCAGCGAGAGCGCGCCGGTCGGGCACGCCTCGATGCAGTCCATTGACCGCACACAATCCCGGTTCACGACCGAGCCGAACGCCTGCGTCTCTTCCATCACCCGCACGCCCATCTCGCACGCGGCGGTGCACTTGCCGCACATTGTGCAGGCGTCGGGATCCAGCACCACGCGCACGGGCGCAAGCTGCTCGAGCGGGGCGAAGACCCCGCCGTAAGGGCAGCCGTAATGACAGAACCCCCGCGAGCCCAGGAAGAACACCGTCGCCCCGCCGCAGATCAGGAGAAACGGGATCGCGACCCACACGCCCGGCAGCCCGTCCCAGAAATCGGTGGTCTCCAGTCTCGTCGTCCATCCGGGGAAGGGCTGATACGGCCCAAAGTGCGCTAACGCCTGCGGCCACACGCGCATCAGCACGGGGATGATGATGTCGCGCCGCAGGCTCGGCCAGGCGAACATGTACACCGCCAGCGCGATCGGTACGTACCCCAGCCAGCGCGAACGGAACGGGCGCGGCTTCAGCTTCGCCTTCTTCAACAACCAGCCGCAGAACGTCTGCAGCCCACCCATGTGGCACCCCCAGCCGCAGAGGAACCTCCCGGCAACCAAGGTGACGAGCGCGGCCGCGGCGAACAGCAGGAACCCGGGGTTGATCTGGCCACCCTCGAGCGTCTTCATGGACTCGGAAAGCACGGCCGGGGCCATACTCCGCCCGGCGATCGCCCAGTGAGCGATGTGTCCGACAATGAGGACGTGCACCCCCACCATGAACCAGAGACGCCGGCGCGCGATGGACCCTTTCCGTTGAGGCGCCAGAACCGGGAGGGGTACGCGGCGGGCCGGCTTTGGCAGGTCGGGGATAGGCACCGGGGAATTCCCTGAGATCGCATTGACGAAAGCTCAATAAGAAGGTATTTATATAGATTATACGAAGGGAGCGGCCATGGGATCCAATCGCAAGGGTTTGCTGCCGGTGGTCTGGATGGGCGGGGCGGTGGCCCTGCTGACCGGCCTTGTGGTCGGGGTCCCCCGCCCCGGACCGGGCCCTTTCGTGAACTCCACGGCCGCCGATTTCCAGGCACCCGGCACCCGGCCGGGCGATTACAAAGACCCGTTCATCGAGGCCTGGCAGTGTTCGAGTTGCCACGGCTGGTACAACAACGAGCAGGCCCCGTACGAGCGTTGGACCGCCAGCATGATGGGGCAGGGGGCCCGCGACCCCCTCTTCTGGGCTGCCCTGGCCATCGCGGAGCAGGCCGCGCCTGGCGTCGAGGATTTCTGCATCAAGTGCCACGCCCCGATGGGCTGGGTGCAGAACCAGCCGGCGGTGCACGAGGGGGTGAACTGCAACTTCTGCCACCGCATGGTGGACCCCGTCTACGTCCATGGGAAGAGCCCCGCCATCGACCAGCCGATTCTGGCCGCTCTCAAGGAACTCCCGCAGGGCACCCATTCCGGGCAGTTCGTGCTCGACCCCTACGACCGCAGGCGGGGACCGTTCGCGCTGCCGGATTCGTTTGATTACCACGCCTGGCAAAAGTCAGACTTCCACACCGACGCGCGGATGTGTGCCACGTGCCACGATGTGAGCAACCCGCTGTTTATGCGGCAGGCGGACGGCTCCTACAAGCTCGACACGCTCGACAAGGAGCACCCCACCCACAAGGTCGGGGACGGCTTCCCGCTGGAGCGTACGTTCGGCGAGTGGTCGCAGAGCGCCTTTGCCCGAGGGCCGATCGACATGGGCGGGCGGTTCGGGGGGAACCGCAAGCAGGTCAGCATGTGCCAGGACTGCCACATGCCCAAGACCACGGGCACCGCGTGCAACCCGATGCTGGGCGGCGCGTGGCGGGAGGACCTCCCGCAGCACGATTTCCGCGGCGCCACAACCTGGATGCTGCGCTCCGTCCGCAACCTTTACCCGGACTGGCAGACGGCTCTCACGTTCCAATCCGTCGAGGAGGCCATCGCACGCAACGAGGACATGCTGGGGCGATCCGCGGACCTCTTTCTCTTCAAGTCGGGGGGCGAACTGCTCGTCCGGACCGTGAACCAGACCGGCCACAAGCTGCCCACCGGGCACCTCGAGGGGCGGCGGATGTGGCTGAATGCGGTGTTCTTTGACGCGTCCGGACTGCCGGTCTCGGAGGCGGGCCACTACGACTTTGATACCGCCGTGCTCACACCGGGGGGCACCAAGGTCTACGAAGCGATCGTCGGGCTCGACCAGGCGATGGCCAACTACCTGGGCGGGGGCGTCCAGGCGGGGCCATCCCACCTGTTCCCGCTGAACAACACGTTCTATCTCGACAACCGCATCCCGCCGCGGGGCTTCACCAACGCGGGCTTCGCCTCGGTGCAATCGGCGCCGGTGAACTACACGTACCGCGACGGGCAGTACTGGGATGACACCCGCTATGCCCTCCCGCCCGGGTCCGCGCGGGCGCGGGTGCGACTCTACTACCAGGCGATCACAAAGGAAGCCGTCGAGGGTCTACGCGACCACAACACGACGACCAACCACGGCCAGGTCCTCTACAATCAATGGCTCGCCAACGACAAGGGCCCTCCGGTTCTCATGGCGGAGGTGGAGATCGACCTGCTCGCGGCCTGCCGCGCCGACTTCGACGGCAGCGGCCGGCTCAACCCGTCGGACGTGGTCGCCTTTCACGAGGCACACAGGGCCGGTGATCCGCGCGCGGACATCAACGACGACGGCGTGATCGGCGTGCGCGATGTGCAGGCCTACATGCGGCTGTACCGACTCGGGTGCCCGTGACCTCCCTGGGCGGTTTCCGCAGATCGATCAGGGCGCCCGCGCGGGCAAGAATGCGAGGCCCCATTCGAGACCGGCCCCGGGCTTCCTTCTCGGGAAGCGGCGGCGGCGGCTTTCGATTAGGCTCGGGCGAAGGAGAATCCCCGCGCATGGCCGAGCTCCCCGAATGGGCCCGATTCTTTGGCAGCCAGGAGCGGCTGGACCGTTTCGAGGCCGCGGTCCTGAAGGACATGGAGGACCGCGGAATCCGCGTCGCCATCGAGAACGGCTGGGTGTGGCCGATGGAGGGGAGCGGGCGCGAGGGGGGCGACCGGTGGGGGCTGTCCAACATCGGCCAGCGCTGCGCCCAGGAGGATGAGGGCGAGTGGGCGGAGCTTCTCGAGCGGCACTTCGATTCGATCTTTGAGACGCAGCTCGAGACCCAGGAGCTGGACTTTGCCGACTTTGACTCGCTCCGCACCCGGCTGAGCGTGCGCCTGTGGGAGGCGGAGGCGCTCGGCGACAGCCATGTGTGCGCCCGGGACGACATCCCGGGGCTCCGGACCTGCCTGTGCGTGGACCTCGAGCGCGGGATCCGCGGGCTCACGCCCGGGGAGGCCGCCCAGCTCGGCCGGCCGCTGGAGGAGCTCTTTGCCCTGGCGATCGAGAACGCCATCGAAGCCTCGGAGGTGGAGCTGCAGCGCGTGGAGTTCGAACCCGACCCGGGCGAGTCCGACAGCGCGAGCGGCGCCGGGGAATCCGGCGGCGATGGGGCGGGGGAGAACCCCGCGGCCATCGCCCTCACGGGCGATTCGCCGTACATCTCGTCCCACATCCTCCGCATGGACCGCTACGCGGCGCACCTCGGGGCGCATGGGGCGATCGTCGCGGTGCCGCTCCGCGATGTGGTCGTGATACTCCCGTTCGAGGATGCCGGGGTGATCGGCGTGATGCCCAAGCTGATGCTCATGGCCGCTCGGATGTACGCCGACGGGCCCGGCTCGGTCACGGCAAGCGTCTATTGGTACCAGGGGCAAGAGGGCGGCAAGTCCTGGACGGAAATCCCCTACGAGCTGAGCGAGCAGAACCTCGACATCATGCCCCCGCCCGAACTGATCGAGCGTCTCGAATCGCTCCTGGGCGGCGCGGGCGAAGAGGGCGAATAGGCGCCCCCCCTCCGCGGCCGTCAGCCCATCGCCCCGGTGAGTACCTGAACGATCGCGGCGCCGGCGGCGTCGGTCCTCGCCCTGGCGTGGTCGAGCGCGGTCTTCCCCTCGCCGTCGCGAGACTGCGGCGAGGCCCCGCCGTTCAGGAGCGCGATGACGGTCTCCGGCGAACTCCTGGCGGCGGCGTGCATGAGGGGCGTCATCCCCTTGGCATCGGCGGCCTCGGGGTTGGCGCTGGCCTGGAGGAGCAGCTCGATGGCAGGAACATTCTCGGAGCCCGCGGCGAGGGCCAGGGCGGTGGCCCCGGTCGAATCGGCGACATTGAGCGAAGCGCCGGCGTTCAGGAGGGCGCGGATGGCATCGCCCGTTCCCGATTCGGAACTCGCCGCCGCCAGCATTAGAGCGGTGCGCCCGGCGCTGTTCCGCTGGTCGATGGCCGCCCCGCCGCTCCCCAGAGCGCCCCCGCCCGCGAGGACCGCGACGGTCTCCGCCCTGCCGGCCGCGGCCGCGAGCATCAGGGCCGTCTCGCCATCGGCGGTCGCCGCATCCACGGGCGCCCCGGCCTCGATAAGCAATCGGACGATCTCCGGCGAGGCCGTCCGCGCGGCGACGTGCAGCGGCATCATCCCCTCGAACGGCCCCTGCGAAGCGGCCGCGGTGAGCACGGGCGTCTTCCCGCCCTCCACTGCCGCCCGCACCGAGGTGACGTCACCGGCCGCGATGGCCTCCATGAG
>JAEYVB010000302.1 GCA_023429345.1 Planctomycetota bacterium | reverse complement strand
CGGCCGCGTCATGCCCTACCTGCCCGTCTGGCGTGGGCTGGTCATCGTCATGGCGGTGTTCGGGGCCGTCTGGCTGATGCTGCTGTCGAGCCCGGGGGCGGTTCGGCGGCTGGCCCGTGGCCGCGGGGGCCGCTGCACCCGGTGCGGATATCCAATCACGCCGGAGTTGGAGCGTTGTCCAGAGTGCGGCCGCGTGGCTCGGTCTGCATCTCGAGCGCGCTGAGCAGTTCGCGGCACACCCGCTCCGGGTCGGCCGCCCCGCACACTGCCGAGGAGACCGCAACCCCCCGGCACCGGGCGCGGACAAGCTCCGGCACGTTTGAGGGCGTGATGCCCCCGATGGCGAGGTGCGGTAGTCGAGTTGCAAGCCCGTCCTGGAGGTAGGCGCGGAGGTACTCCGGACCGCTCAGAACCGGCTTGTGCTTGGTCGTTGTGGCGAACATTGGGCCGACGCCGCAGTAATCGGCCCCATCGCGGGCAGCCGCCCGGGCCTGCTCGATATTCGCCGTCGAAACACCGATCCAGAGCCGATCGCCCACGAGTCGCCGAACGTCGCCAGCCGGAACATCGGTCTGACCGAGGTGCACCCCGTCGGCACCGGCGGCGAGGGCGATGTCGGCGCGGTCGTTGACGATCACGGCGATGCGGCGCGGGGCGGAGGAGGCCAGTTCCACAAGCTGCGCTGCCCGGGCCATGATCGCGCGCACCTCCAGGTGCTTCTCGCGGAGTTGGAGGCAGTCCGCGCCTCCGGCGATGGCGGCCGTCGCGACATCGAGCCACGGCAGGCGGCAGAGCGACTCTGAAAGCAGCACGCACAGTCGCCACTGGGGGCAGTCGCCCGCGGGCAGCGCCAGGCCCAACTCCCGCTCGACGGTGTAGGCGCGGTAGCGGATGGCCCCGAAGGCCGGCGCGCTGCCGGGGTCGATCACCTTGACCGCCTCCTCGATGCTGCGCAGAGCCTCGGTGAGCCGCCCGGCAGCCGCGAGGGCAAGGTCGCGCAGACCTCCGCGGCGAGCCTCCCCCGCGTTTGTGATCGTCGTCCCGACATCGCGCTCCGTGTCCCGCGAGGCGAGGAGCGTGGCGCGGTCAAGGCCCGGGATGCGCTCGATCGCCGCCCTCAACTCGTGACGGAGGTCTTTCAGCGCAGCGCTCAGGGCGGCATCATCGAGGCCGAACCGGGCCACATCCTCCATCACCCGCAGGCCCTCGCGGGCGCGGTTGGCGTTGGCGTCGATGATACGGACGAGCGGACTCACGCCTAACCGTAGGTGGCCGCGCCTGGTCAGCGTGCTCCCGATGGTTCGGCCCCGGTGACAACGCTCCGCGGGGCGGGCGGCGAGTCGCCGCTCGGCTGCAGGCGGAAGTAGAAGGTTGTGCCCTTGCCGGGCTCCGATTCGAGCCATATCGCGCCGCCGTGGCGCTCGACAATCTTCTTCACGATGGCGAGGCCCGAGCCGGTGCCGCCGCCGAAGTGGGTCCGTGGGTGCAACCGCTTGAACATGTGGAACAGTTTGCCGCGGTGCCGCTCCGGGATCCCGATACCGTTGTCGCGGACAAACATCACGGGGGGGTCTTCGCCCTCGACCGCCCCGATCTCGACCAGCCTGGGGGTGGAGGTGTTGTATTTGACGGCGTTGGTGATCAGGTTGGAGAACACCTGGCCCAGGCGCACGCGGTCGGCGCGTATCCGCGGAAGGTCCCCCACCACCCGCACCGACCCACCCTCCTGCTCGAGCCACGGCTCGAGCCCGCTGACCACATCATCGACGATCTCTGCGACGTCGATCTCCACCACCGCGAGCTCCGTTCGCCCTACCCGTGAGTACTCGAGCAGCGAATCCAGGAGCCCGTACAGGTGCTGCGAGAGCCGCCGGATCGTTTCCACGCGCTCGCGGCCCTCGGGGCCGAGCTGGGGTCCCTGGTCCTCCTCCAGGAAGCGCGCGTAGTTCGCGATCCCCCGGAGCGGCTCTTTCAGGTCGTGCGAGGCGATGTACGCGAAATCCTGGAGGTCCGCGTTGGACCGGGCCAGTTCCTGCGCGTGCCTCGCCAGCGCCCTGGCCGCGGCCTTCCGGTCGGAGATGTTCATGGTGTTGCCGACGATGCGGACCGCGCGGCCCTCCTCGTTGCGCACGATCAGCCCCGAATCGAGCACATCCACCCAGTGCCCGTCGCGGTGCCGGACGCGGTACTCGAGCACGAAGCGATCTCCGCGTTCCGTCGCCTCACCGAGTTCCTGCTGGTACATCTCCGCATCCTCGGGATGGAGGCGCTGCGACCACCACCCGTGCGTGTCCCCCGCCTCCTCGGGGAAGAACCCCAGCACATCCCTGAGCCCCTCGCTCCAGGAGATGCGCCCGCTGTCCAGGCTCCAGTCGTACAGGAGGCTCCTCACCGCGAGCGAGGCGAGGCGGAACTGCTCGTACGCCCTCCGGAGGCTGGTCACGTCGATCGCCGCGACGGTGAGCCCGTGCATCACACCCTGCCCGTTCCGCAGCGGCTCGATGGTCAGGTCGTAATAGCGGGGCTCGCCCCTCAGCGGGAGCAGGATCTCCCGACGGACGCCGATCCCGGTGCGCAGCACCCGCGACTTCAGCTCGATCAGTTCCGCGGCATCGCCCGGGGGAAGGACCTCGTCGTCCCGCTTCCCCAGGACGCGATCGGGCTCGAAGCCGGGCGGCGCATTCACGATCCACGTGTAGCGCAGGTCCAGGTCGGCGTTGTAGACCACGATCGGCGCGTTCTTGAGCGCAACCCGGAACCGCTCCGCCACATCCCGCAGCTGGTCGCTCGAGACGGCCAGCGCCTCGGCACTCCGCTGCTCCGCCCCGAGCGCCCGGGAGAGCGCCACGGTGATGCCGAAGAACATCAGGCTCAAGACCACCCCCGAGCCGGCCACGTAGGGCACCAGCCGCAGGTCCGAGACGCGCAGAAAGGCCGCCCGGGGAGCGAACGTGAAGGTCCAGACTTGCCCGGCTACAGGGACGGTCGCCGTGTGCCCGAGGTCGGATTCCGGGATGGGGCCCACGACAGGGTCGGACGCGAACAGGAACGTCTCGGCCGACGGCACGGTGTCGCCGTCAAATACCCGGAAGGCGACGTCGGGATCGGGATCGTCGTAGAGGGCGTTGAGCAGGTCGCCGATGCGCAGCGGTGCGTACGCGAAGCCGATGATGCTTTCTCGCCGCTCTTGGAGTGACTCCGGCACGCTGTGCCCGCTGTAGATCGGGACGTAGATCAGAAATCCCGGCTGCGAGTCCACGCCGGTCTCCTGCACCAGCGTCACACGTCCGCTCGCCGTCGTCGAGCCAGAATCCCTGGCCCGGTCCATCGCCGCGCGTCGGACGGGGTCGCTCGCCATGTCGAAGCCGATGGCCCTGCGGTTGCGCTCGTCGAGCGGCTCCAGGTATTTGATCGGGTACATGATCTCCTCGGAGCGGGGCCAGACCCGAAACTCGCCGCCCCACTGCCGCGCGGTCTCGGCCTCGAACCCTTCACGCTCATGGGGCTCGACACGGGCGGCAAAACCGATCCCGAGCGTCCCCGGGTACGTGTCGCGCAAACGTAATCGGCCAACGAAGGCACGGAACTCCTCCGGCGTTACATTGTCGGGGAACGCGAGCATGCCCGCCGTCGCCCTCAGCAGCGCAATGTACGCATCCACACGGCGCTGGACGGCCGCGGTGGTGCCGGCGACCGCCTCTCGGAAACGCGCCCGGTCCTCGGCGCGCGCGGTCCGCCGCACGTAGGAAGTTGTGGCGGCGGTCGCCAGCAGCGAAGCAACCAGCACCACCACCGGGGCCACCCGTCGTGCGACCGTCCGCCCCTTGAAAGGCACCCGCCCCGGCATCAGCGTAGATTAGCGGGCGGCACGCCGGGTGGGAGGCTTGGATTAAAGAAAGAGGGCCCGCGTCTGGACACGGGCCCCGAATCGGGGTGGGCGGATTCGAACCGCCGACCTTTTGACCCCCAGTCAAACGCGCTAACCAAGCTGCGCTACACCCCGGATTGAGCCCCAAGGATAGGCGCCCCGCAGGCGGTTTCCAGAACCGACGGCCGCGGCCTGCCGCCCATGGAAAAGGAGGCAGCGCGATTTCTCGCACCGCCTCCTCCCCGTGATCGCGCCCTGAGCGGGCGCGACTACCCCTCTGGTGTGGGCCCCCTCGGCGAGGCCCCGAATGCTTCCGCCGTCAGCGGAGCGGCCGCACGTTGATGGTCACGGCGTCTCGGACGATCTGCCGCCCGTTCTCGAAGAGCCGCGCAGAGACGGTGTAGGTCCCCGGCTCATTGAAGTGGACGCGGGCGATGCTGCCGCTCTCCTCGGTTTGCACCTCCCCGCCGGGCGCGTACCACTCGATCTCGGCATCGCGTCCGAGCAGGTTCTCGGTCTTGGCCATGATGGTGATCACCTCTCCCACGACCATGGACTTCGAGCTCGGCTCGAGTTTGAGCCCGATGCGGGCGTCCTCCCCGAACGCCGCTTCGCGGGAAGCGGAATCCGGCGCACAGGCCTGCAGCGCCACGGCCGCGACCACGCATGAAATGAATCCAAAGCTTCTCATCGTTCGTCTCCTCAGTGTCGCCGCCGCGATCTCCCCCCGACGTTCACGTCAGGGCACGCTGGTTGATCACCCGCTCGGCAAGCTTGGTGAGCTTCTTATCCGTCCGTCCCTCCTCGTCGAGCGTCTCCTGGAGGAGTGTCACATCACCCTCGCGTCCGAGCAGTTTGGCGTAGGTCCGAGCGCACCCGTACCCCGCGATCTCGTAGTGCTCGACGCGCTGCGCCTGCGCGATCATGGCGGCGTCCCGAACCTCGGGGTCCGCGTCCGATCCGAGCACATGCTCGGCCTCCTTGATGATGCCGGCCATCGCCTCGCACTTGTGGCCCCCGGGGCTCGCGTTGAGGCCCCGGAACACCATCTCCAGGCGCTCGATGTGCCCCTTGGTTTCCTCCAGGTGCTGCTCGAAAGCGCCGGCCAGTTCCTCCGATTCGGCCTGCTTGGCCATCTTCGGCAGGGCCCGCGTCAGCTGCTTCTCCGCGCTGTAGAGGTCCTTGAGTTCTTCGAGGTACAAGTCTTTGAGGCTGTTGAGTTTCACGTCGGCCTTCTCCGTTTGGTGTGATCGCGCTGCCACGGGCCGGTCAGAGGTGGGTGGCGCCGCGCCGGCCCAGCCCCATCACCAGCGAGACGAGGAACAGCACGAGGAACAGGAAGAACAGGATTTTGGCGATCGCCGCCGCGGTCCCGGCGACCCCGCCGAAACCGAAGACCGCCGCCACGATCGCGATCACGAGAAAGACAAGGGCCCAGTAAAGCATGATGCACTCCTTCAGTTCGCCGGCGTGATATCACGCCCGGCGGACGGGTTCAGTCTCTCTGAGTCCGCCTCCCCGGCGCCGCGGCCGGAGACCCAGGCGGCTCGGTCTTCAAAGGTGTCGCCCGCACCACGCGGGCTCCGTGCGGCGTCCGCCCCCCATCGGCACGACAACCCGCTGTCCGGGCTGAGCGGTTGCCGCCCTTGGACGTCCGCACCGGCGTCGCGTCCCGGCGTATCCGCGGGCACATGCGTCCAGATGGAAATTCGGTGCCCATCGGGATCCGTCACCACGGTGTTCCAACGATCGCTCCGCTTGCGCGGCAGGGTCGCTTTGGACCCCAGGATGATGGCGAGCAAGTACAGGTCGAGGACATCGCCGACGGAATCCACCTCGACGCTAAGCCACATGGAGCTGGTTACCAACTCTCCGCGGGCTTGTTTGCGCAGCTCGAGACGAAGGTCCGAGCTGCCGGAGTTCAAGCCGCCCAGCACCGAGCCGGCCGCCGTATCGGACCCTGCCGTCAGCCCCAGGAGGTCCTGGTAGAAGCGTCGGCTGCGATCGACATCGCTGACAACCAGCGTTATCGCGTCCGGGTTTTCGAGCTCAATCGCGTACATGGCAACTCCAACGAACACAGGGACTTTGCTTCGGACGACTGAAAACCCAGTGAACCGACCGTAAATGACCCCTCACCGGGGCCTACCCGGCCCGTTTCGCCCCTTCTCCTCCCCACTCTG
>JAEYVB010000307.1 GCA_023429345.1 Planctomycetota bacterium | reverse complement strand
CGTTCGAGGCGGGCCTTGAGCGCCTCGCGGTCTTCCGGCTCGGGGCGGGCTGCGCGGGGCGCATTGGGCTCGGCGGCAGGCCTGGCCTGCTCCTGCGCGAGCGAGGAGCCGGCGGCGAGGAGGAAGCTTGCGGCGAGCGCGATGGGGCGGGTCATGGTCATCTCGGTCTCGGGGGCGCTTTATCGCCCGTTGCGTGGCGCGTGCCGTGGGCACCGTGCCTGGGCACGCTACATGGCGTCGGTGTCGAGCAGATCGAAGAGTTCGCCGGGCTCGGGCGGGGCCATCGTGTCGGTATCGACCGTCAGCAGATCGATCCGGTCGGCCACGTTCTGGAACTCGTCCGGTGTGCGGAGGGAGAGCCAGAACTCGACATCCTCCTCGAGCGAGGCCGCCAGGACGGTGGGGGCTGTCCGGTTCTGCGGCTGCGGGGTGTTCATCCGGGAGGCGACGAGCATCGCGAGGCCTCCGCAGAGGACGATGCCGGCCGCGGCCGCCAGGGGCATCCAGCGTGCGGCGAGGTGCGGCACGATTGAGATCGGGCCCGCGCTCCCGTGCAACCGCGTGAGGCTGGCCCGGGCGATGCGGTCCTCGAGCCCGGCCGGGGCGGCCGATCGCTCGGCCCGGGCGAGCCGGTCGAGCGCGGCCTCGATCGGCCGCAGCTCCGTTGGGGTGGTGGTGTCGGGAGTGGTGGTCATTGCTGTCTCACGCTAACGGTCGCCGTCGTGGCCGATGCTCTGTTTCAGCTTCTTCAGGGCCCGGTGGTGCCGCGCCAGGAGTGTTCCGAGCGGCTCGCCCAGAAGCTGGGAAATGTCCTTGAAGCTCATCCCGCCGTGGTGCCGGAGCTCGATGATCTCGCGGTCGGAATCGGAAAGCTGGGCCATCGCCGATCGCAGCTTGGGCAGCAGGGGGTCGGCCCCGGCCTCCGGCTCGCGGGGATCGGCAACGCCGCCGAACACCACGGGATCGGTCGCTTCGGCGTGCCGCTTGCGTCGACGCATCTCGTCGCGCACGCGGTTCATGGCGACCCGGAAGAGCCATGACTCGAAGCGGCCCTGCTCCGCGTACCCACCCGAACCCAGCTTGGCGGCCACGGTCGCGAACACGGACTGGGTAAGCTCCTCCGCCAGGTCGACGTTCTGGCAGCGGCTCTTGGCCAGGGCGAACACGCGTCGCCCGTACCGCTCGACCAGCTCACGCCAGGCTTGTTCATCCCCGCCGGCGGCCGCGGAGAGGAGACTGGCGATTTCCTGGGTGGACCCGGGTTTTTCGGTCTTTCGGTCGGCCACCGGGCCCATCCTTAAGGCGAACGAACGAGGCGGGTACTCTATTGCGTTCCCGGTATCCTGTTTGCTCATGTCCCAGGTCGCCTATTCCGTAACCGCTACCTTACCGGACGAGGGCCTTGCCCGGGAGTACATCGCGTGGCTGGTCGGGGGTCATGTGGACCAGGTGATCCGGGGCGGGGCTGAGACCGGGATGGTGGTGCGGCTGGAAGATTCGCCGGGGGTCATACGCGTCGAGTCGTGCTACACCTTCGCAACTCGCGATGAGTACGAGCGTTACGTGCGGGTCGCAGCGCCGGTGCTGCGAGCGGAGGGGCTGAGGCTGTTCCCTCCCGAGCGGGGCATCCGGATGGAGCGGCGGCTCGGGTCGGTGCTCCAGTCGCTGAGCGGCGAGGGGCGGGCCGCGGCTGTTCTCCAAGCGCTCCGGGAGGCGGGGCTCACACTGAGCACCGCCGAGTCCTGTACCGGGGGCATGCTCGGGGGGGCCATCACCGCCGTGGCGGGTTCATCGGCGGTGTACCGTGGCGGGTGGGTGACGTACGCGAACGAGATGAAGGTTCGCGAGTTGGGCGTCCCGGAGGGGCTTCTGGCGGCGGATGGGCCGGGGGCGGTGAGCCGCGAGGTGGCGGAGGCGATGGCGACGGGCGGGCGGCTGCGCAGCGGTGCGGATCTGTGCGTGTCGATCACGGGGATCGCGGGGCCCGACGGGGGCTCCGACGACAAGCCGGTGGGGACGGTGTGGATCGGTCTCGCGAATAGGTCGGGGGTGGGCGCAGCGCTGGTGCGGCTAGGGGGCGATCGCGCGGCGATCCGGAATGGGGCGGTGAACGCGGCGATGGATCGGGTGCTGCGGGCCGCGAATCGGGGTTGAGTTCAGCCGCCCAGCCCGAACGAGCCGGGCTCGTTGCCATCGCCGCGGAAGCCGCCGCTCTGCAGGCCGAAGGGCTGGAAGACGAAGCCGAAGCTCGTTTCGCTCGTGATGTTGTTGTAGCCGATGCCGATGCCGAGGACGACGCTGGGGAAGCGGCGGCGGATCTGTGCGTTGATGGACTGCACATCCGCCCGATCGGTGTCGTAGTTCACGGTCGTCTGGACGGCGTACTTGCGGGTGAGCTCGTAGTTGACCCCGAAGAGGGCGTAGGTCTGGTCCTGCGGGTTGATGTACCGCAGCTCGGCGAAGGTGCTGAACTCGGGGGCGTGCTGGAGCACCGCGCCGACGCCGGTGCGGTCGCTCTGGTTGGTGTCGAAGTCGTAGATCTCGTGGACGGCGACGGCGAGCGCCTCGGTGACCTGCCACGCGGCCTCGACGCTCGCGAAAGTGTTGCCGATGACCGAGTACTCGGGGCGGTAGCCAAAGTACCGGTTGATCGGCCCCTTGTCCTCGACATCCTCGGAGGCGAAGACAAGCTCGGCGTTCAGGCGGAATACGTCGACGGAGCGCCAGCGACCCGGCCCACCGCGCTGCGTCTGCCAGGTCTGGTCC
>JAEYVB010000087.1 GCA_023429345.1 Planctomycetota bacterium | reverse complement strand
TCCATGTTCCCCCCGCACGCCCGCGGGTCCCACCCGCTCGCGTGCTCCTCGTCGGGCGTCAGCCCGATCGTCCCCGGGAACGCCCGAACGCACACCCGGTGCCCGAACTGGTCGGTCGCGACCCGCCGCTCCTCATCCATCGACCACCGCAGCAGGGTCAACGGCGCCCCGCCGATCCCCACCGCCCCGTTCAGCGCCGCCGTCGCCATCCCGCGCCCCGAGTACGTCCAGCCCCACGCCGTCGGCCGCACGTGCTCGATCGCGACCTCCAGCGTGTCCTCGGGCGCTGCGCCCCGCACGGCCACCGGGCCGCAGAGGCACGGGCCGTTGTCCCGGGCCGGGTCCCGCGGCTCGACCTTCCGGCGCGGCGCGGTGGTCGAGGTCGGCGGCTCCAGGCCCCAGCCCACATCCGGCAGGTCCCGGAACGCGACCGTGTCCCCCGAGTCCACAACCAGCACCGGGCGCGCCCGCGAGGAGAAGTGGGCGTGCAGGTGCGGACGGAGCGGCTCGACGGTGTGGCGCATCGCGCGGATCCTACCATGCCGCCCACCATGGCCGCGCTCTGGCTCATCCTGGTCTTCGTCGCGATGCTCCTCTTCGCGGAGTTCTCGAGACGGCTGCTGCGGAACCCGCGCGGGGATGTCCCGGCGGGGTTCTGGTGGTTCTTCACCCGCGCGTACTCCGCGGTGGTGCAGCGGCGGCGGGCCGAGGGGCAGGAAGCGCTGCGCCGGGTGCGCGAGCCCGGGCCGCTCATCCTCGTGTGCAACCACACCGCGGGGATCGATCCGGTGCTGGTGCAGGGCTCGTGCCGCTTCGAGCCGCGGTGGGTGATGGCCGCGGACATGAAGGCGGGGCTGGATGCGCTCTGGGAGTTCGGCAACATCATCTTCGTGGACCGCGAGAAGGGGGACCTGACCGGCACCCGGGAGGCGATCCGGCATGTCAAGGCCGGCGGGGTGCTGGGCATCTTCCCCGAAGGGCGGATCGAGCGGCCGGCGCGGAAGCTGCTGCCGTTCCAGCCGGGCGTCGGGTTCATCATCAAGCGCTGCGGCGCGCCGGTCCTGCCGGTGGTCATCGAGGGGACGCCGGAGGCCGATTCGGCGTGGGGGAGCATCTACCGGCGCGGGCGGGCGCGCCTGCGGTACATGGACCTCATCGACTACTCGGCGACCAAGCTGTCCGCCGAGGAGATCGCCGGCGACCTCCAGCGGCGCTTCCAGGAGTGGACGGGCTGGCCCGTGAACGAGGATGCGGGGTGAGGGGCGGTTCAGGCGGCCGGGCGCACCGCCCGCGTAGCGTGAGCCATGGCCAAGGCGGGGGCGAAGAAAGCGGGGCCGAAGAAGGCGGGGCGATCGGCCCGTGCTGCGGCGCCCCGGCGCACGCCGGCGGGGCGGCCGGCCGCACCGGCGAAGAAGACGGGCGCCGAGGGGAAGCTCGATCCTTATTACAGGAAGCGCAACTTCGGGCTCACCCCCGCGCCGAAGGGTGACACGGGCGTCAAGGCGCGCACCGCTCGGAAGCGCGGCTCCACGCCGGACCTGCCGCGCTTCGTGGTGCAGATGCACGACGCCACCCGCCTGCACTGGGACTTCCGGCTCGAGGCCGAGGGGGTGCTGAAGAGCTGGGCCGTGCCCAAGGGGCCGTCGCTCAACCCGGCGGACAAGCGGCTGGCGGTCCGCACCGAGGACCACCCGATGGACTACATCGACTTCGAGGGGGTGATCCCGGCGGGTGAGTACGGCGGCGGCCCGGTGATCGTGTGGGACCGCGGGACGTACGTGAACATCAAGGCCGACCGCAAGGGGAACCCCATCCCGATGGCCAAGGCGCTCGAGATGGGGACCGTCGAGGTGCTGCTCCAGGGGGAGAAACTGCGCGGGGGCTATGCGCTGGTGCGGACGCGGCCGGGGACGGACGGCAAGGAGCACTGGCTGCTGATCAAGATGAAGGATGAGCACGCAGCGCCGGCGCGGGATGTGGTCAAGGACCGGCCCGAGTCGGTGAAGACGGGGCGGACGATCGAGGAGGTGCTGAAGACCAGCCCGGACCGGGCGCAGGTGGTGAAGAAGCTGAGGCGCGCATCGTGGGAGGGGGAGGGGAAGAAGGAGAAGAAGAGCACCGCCCGGAAGGGCGGCGCCGCGGGGGTGGGCGCGCCGCAGTGGGTGGAACCGATGCTGGCGACGCTGGTGGAGGAGCCGCCGGTGCGGGGGGAGTGGATCTACGAACCGAAGCTGGACGGGTTCCGGGCGCTGGCGTTCCGGGACTCGCGCGGGGTGCGGTTGTTGTCGCGGAACCGCAAGGACCTGGGGGAGCGCTTCCCGGAGATCGTGGAGGCGCTTGAGCGGCAGCCCCTCGAGGAGTTCGTGCTCGACGGGGAGGTGGTAGCGCTCGATGGGCGGGGGGTGCCGAGCTTCTCGCTCTTGCAGCAGCGGCTGAGGCCCGTCTCGCTGGCCGCGGCGAAGCGCGGGAAGGTGGCGCTCTGCTATTACGCGTTCGACCTGCTCTTCGCGGGGGGGCATGACACGCGGGTGCTGCCACAAGCGGA